>DASXPV010000019.1:0-48564 GCA_036493355.1 Rhabdochlamydiaceae bacterium | reverse complement strand
TACTGATTTTGAGCGATTAAGTAATCCGAATAGATATCGAGCATTTGGTTCATCAACTTTCTCCAAAGAGTGAACAAAAATTTTATACCCGCTCGGCGTGTTTGATCAAATGATTTTTAGGGTCTTGTGCGTAAGGTGAGTCTAGTCAATTCGGGAGCTGATTGCATTTCTCGCAGCTGTCGTTCCAGTGCACCCACTCGTTCTTGTTGTGCTTGATCATTTTTTTTAATTTTTGTTAGCTGCAGTTCAAGTGCCTCCACTCGCTCCCCTCGTGTTTTATTACTTTGGCTCGCTTCTTTCAGCTTGCGTTTCAGTGAATGCATTGTTTTAGTATTTGATATTTCACTTTCTTGCCCCTGTATTTTTTTTGAAAATCTCATATATAGTGATTTAAAAATTTAAGGCGACTTTATGTCAACACAAGCAATTACAGGGGTGTAAGTAAAAGTTTTAGGCAGGAGTTTTTAGGTTGCCTGCCTAAGAAAGAATCTGGAAGAATGGTTAGTTCCTAAAAAGGAGTTAACCAATGGATACACAATTGACAGAGCGTCTTGAGGCTCACCCGGAACTGAAGAAATATGTGGAGGTAATGCTTGATATTGCTGAAGACGTTACTGGAACGCTGAAACAAGCAGATGATGCTGAGATCAAGGTTGTCGATAATATGAGAAAGATGGGGGCGGCCTTACTGCATGAGTGGGCAACCCAGCAGGAGAAATTGACTACGACTCAATGGAAGAATGAGCACCCAGAAGCTGAAGGGCATGGAAAAAAAAGTGCACTGGGAAACCACGCTTGGTCGATTAGAGCTAAGCGTTCAACGGTTCTTAGATGGACAGAAATTAGTGACCCCCTTTTCCTGTTCAGCTAAGGTGAATTGCCGGGACTATTCCCTACTCCTTGAGAGAGTTATTACAGACTTTGGAGCAGATACCTCATTTGGACAAGTCGTAGAGAAGTTAAGAGAGCATTATGAGATCACCATCTCTGCGACTGCTGTGCAAAACATCACAAAGAAACATGCAAGAGCGTGTTACGACATGATAGAGAAAACCGCAGATTTGCCTGGAGGTAAGGAGTCCCGTTGTTTGATCGGTGAACTAGATGGTGCCATGATACCTGTTGTGTTGTTTGAGCCGAATGAACACCCGGACAAGCGAAAATGGAGAAAAACCGGATGGAAAGAAGCTCGACTCAGTGTTGCCAGGGAAAAAGGGTCTTTAACAAAAATATTTTTGGCTACATTGGGGTCGACAGATCGCGCTGGGGAATTATTAGGTCGATGTGCCAAGCGGTTGGGCTGGGCAAGTAAGACAAAAATTCATTGTCTTGGGGACGGGGCTCGTTGGATCTATGAACAGGTAGAAAAAGTGTTTGGGACCCAAGGGAATTACCTAATCGATTTTTTCCATCTCAGTGAGTATCTAGCGGGCGCATCAGCCACCTGTTGTAAGGGAGCCCCCAAGGAGTGGTTAAAAGCGAGGCAGGAAGAAATGAAAGAAAATAGGATTGAAGAGGTTTTAAAAACATTAAAAAGTCATGTGGAATCCGAAGGGATAAAAGATGAAAATGCTCCCGTGAGAAAGTGTATTCGGTATATGGAGAATCGACTCGGCCAGTTTCAATATAAAGAGGCAATACTTGAGGAGTTGCCAATCGGCTCTGGAGAAATAGAAAGTGGGAATAGAAGCGTGGTTCAGAAAAGACTTAAAATACCCGGGGCCTGGTGGAGTACAGATACAGCCGAACACATGATGGCCTTGCGCTGTGTGAGAATCAATGGAGACTGGATGAAATACTGGAAAACCGTCAGTTCGAGCTTTGCGAGGGCTGCCTAAAACTTTTAATTACACCCCTTTCCACCTGACAAGAATGCCAAACTACAGAAAGGTAGTCTCTTGCCAGCGTTGAATGAAAGGGATAAGGCAATTCGGAGAATCCAAGAACTTGGCGATGAAGGCAGGGCTGACTGGAAACAAGGTGGGATATCATCGAAGATCTCGAGTTGAAACGCTTATGTTTCGATTGTTCTTTTGGGAAGCTGTTCCTGCAGCAACCCTACTTTTTTCAGATTCTTTAAGTATCTCCGCCGCTTCTTCAAATGTTTCTTCGCGTATTGTTTGAAGGCGTTTGGTTTCTAGATTTTCATCATCATAAGTCAAGAATCCATTCATTAACCAAGCCACGTGTAATTTCCCGGGTTCTTCTATATTAGATCCATTAAGCTCTTTAAAATAAATTTCAATCCCAATGTTTTTAGGTAGAAAAGGATAGTTTATTAAATAGGGACGAATTCTTTCATCTTTATTTATTGCGTCTAGAAACATATTTCCAGCTGACATCAACAGTTCTCTAGCTTCCTCTATGTCAATTCTCTTATAGCAAAAAAAACATAAAACGAGTTTCCTAACATTATCCATTGTCCCGCCGCCAAAGCCGCATGGCTGTAGACCTTTTTCTGTACATAATCGCTCTGCAATTCTAAAACTAATTTCATTTGCTAGTCTTTCTTTTTGATCAATTTCAGGGCTAAATCGAGAATTATTTTTGTCGCAACCAAAAAGAAAAATCATCGCACAAAAAACAACAAAAACTTTCTTCATAACACTATTGCTTATGTAAGTATTCGTTTATATGTTTATGTATAAGTTCTTGATAAATTTTATTCCTAAAGTCATGATTCATTCCTTTCGAATTAGCTTTCAATATACGAAGTTCCTTACGAATTTTATCATTCTCGATTAAATATTCCACTTGCTCCATTTCGTTTCTTCTGTACTGTGAAGCAAGTATGTCATAAGACATACCTAATTTAGGAACAATATCACTGCTACAAGCATAATTATACGATTCGAAACACCAATTTTTTGATATGATTGCTGCAGGGGCAACGGCTAGTATTTCAATATGCCTTTGAACTTCGGGCGCTGATTCAAGTAACGCTGCTCTCGTCAAAAGAGCTCCTTGGCTATGGCAGACGTGGAATAATACCGCATTGGGATTATCTTTATTTTTTTCATAAAATTCCAGCCATACTTGCTTAAGTAAATCTCCCGTTACTGGCGCAATACCTGAACAATTTAAAGCGGCTATTTCTACTACATCCATTACAATTCCATTCGAATGATTAAAAACCCAGGTGATGCTGGCATCCGGAACAAAGGACTGAAGATATTCCAGGTTTTTGCATCCGTCTTCAAAATCGGTATTCATGCCATTGATATAAACGATACATTTGTCTGTTCTTTGCTCTCCAGCTGTTTTGAACACCGTCGAACGATCAGGTGGTATTATCTTAGCGATCTGCCCTTTATCGTAAAGATTCAAAACTTGTGGCTGTGGCGGTTCTATTTTTTTAATACCACCTCCTTTTTCATTTTTCGAAGAAGAGGGCACTATGCGATCGGGCGGTGTAATAGAAGGCAGCAGAGCGGGATTAATGGGCGTTTCACTCGGAGTACGACTCCTAGGCGGCATTGCCTGAGCCAGCTTGGAAAGCTCTTTTGGATCGCGTTCTTTTTCGGCAGGCGCGATAGGTATGCACGACTCTGGTTCTGTGAGTGCGGCATGTCTTTGCAATTGAGGATCTATCGGTTCGCCGGCCGCACCGCGTCCCACAAGCTCTAAACCTTGCAAAACCGCCCCGCCCATTTTCTTGAGGAAACCCGGCTTGTCTTCCTGCTCTTTGGGTTCGGGAACTGGTTCTGGTGCTGCAGTGGGCAAATCACGGGCAATTGAGTTAACGACATCGCCGACCCAGTTTTCCGTAACGCGCTGCGGAGGGGAAGCTCGCGCGGAAAATTCAGCGAGGCTGGGAGCGTCTCGAGGAGGAGGCTCAGGATCCAGACCCGCTGTCTCGTCATCCTTTTCTTCTTTTTTTCGCCTGCCGTGCGCAGGAGCGTTGGGAGAAGCTTCGGGTGCGACTACGGAAGCCACAGCGGCAGTGCCGGCGGCTCCCAAGCCACACGTAACGCCTACTGCGACAACAATGATTGTGCCGATGATGATTTCTGTTTTGTGTTTGTCGATATATTTACCGACATCGCTTACGACGTGGCCGGTTTTCTTAATGGTTTTCTTGGCGGCGTGTTTGCACTTTCTGCCGGTTTGTTCTACTTTTTTGCCCCACTTTTTCCAAACGCCGCAGGGCATGCATCTTGCTTCATTGCTTTGAAACATCATCCCCGTTTCTGCAAGCCATTCTTCCATGGGCTTAAGCTCAGTGTTGCTATGGCGGAAAGGTTCCGCTGCGGCAAATTCCCACTCGTTTGGTTCCCCGTCGCTAAGATGCAGCTGCTCGTAATGGCGCATGCGGGGTTCAAAGCGGGTAGTATTGGGAAAAGTAGGGTTGCGCTTTTCGGTCGATAAAACTCTGACGTCGCGGCCATTCCAGAGGGCTTGCCGCGCTAAGGGGTAAGACATGTTGTAATACAAGTCGGCGTAGAGGCTGTCGCACTGGCCCAGATCGTCGATTTCACCATCGAAACTCATAAAATTTCCTGCCGAATTGTAATTATGGCGGGAGATTTTATGGCGATTTTAAAGTTTATAGCAAGCAAAACCAAATTTTATTTGCTGGCATAGCGAAGCACTTGAAAACATTATAGGCTTAGCGCAAGCTGAGGTTGTACCTAATCGAGTAAATATCGGCAATGATGTGGCCCTGGACCGACTCTTCTTCGCTGAGCAAAAGCGCGTGCTTACCCATGCATAAGAACTTCATTTTAAATGATCCGAAGATAGAAATTTGAGACTTGATGGACTCGAACCATCGACCCCCTCATTAAAAGTGAGGTGCTCTACCGACTGAGCTAAAGTCTCGTTTTTGACCCCAAGGGGATTCGAACCCCTGTTATCAGAATGAAAATCTGGTGTCCTAGGCCAGGCTAGACGATGGGGCCATTTAAAAATGGAACGCGTTAAGTATAAGCGATGCATCTCATTCTTAGCAAGGCACAATAAGCGGCCGGAATTTTTTTTCCTAAACCGTCATAATCTCTTTTTCCTTTGCCGCAAAAAGGTCGTCGATCTCTTTACAAAATTTATCCGTTAACTCCTGAATGATCTTTTCTTCTTTTTTCATGACGTCTTCTGTCACATCGCCATCGGCTTTCTGCTTGCGTATCGCCTCATTGTTCTTGCGGCGGATTTCGCGGATGCCGATCTTAGCATCTTCTGCTTTTTGTTTTCCCTGCTTAACAATTTGCTTGCGCATACCCTCGTCCATAGGCGGGACAGTAATGCGAATGACTTGACCCTCAACAACAGGTTGCAAATTGAGATTTGCCTTTTCAATGCCCTTGGCAATCGCTGCGGCTGTCTTGGGATCAAAAGGAGAAATCATCAGCATGCGCGGTTCGGGGACTGTGATGGACGCAAGCTCCTTGATCCGCATAACGGCCCCGTAGGCGTCGACCTGAACCACGTCAAGCACGCCGGGATTAGCGCGATTGGAGCGCAGATTTTTTAGTTCACTTTTAAAGTGCTCAACCGCTGCGTGCATTTTCGCTTTAGTTTGATCTGAAACGTTCATGTCATCCTCCCGTTACAAGTGATCCGATGCTCTGTCCGCAAACAGCTTTAAGCACCGAGCCTTTTTCAAACAAGTTAAATACGCAAATAGGAATCTCGTTTTCTCGGCACAACGCAATGGCTGTAGCGTCCATGACTCTGAGCTTTTTGTCGAGAGCCTCAGAATAGGTCAGCCGCATATATTTCACTGCTTTAGGATTTTTTACCGGATCATCGCTATAGACTCCATCTACTTTTGTCGCTTTAAGCACAATTTCGGCGTTAATTTCGCTGGCGCGCAAAGCGGCAGCAGAATCGGTGGTAAAATAGGGATTTCCTGTTCCTCCGACAAAGATGACGGGGGTTCCCTGCTTTAACGCATGCAGCGCGTTTAACCAATTATACTCTTCGATAATGGAATCTGTCTTTAAGGCGCTCATCACTTTTGATTCAATGCCCAAAAAGGCCAAACTCTGTTGCAAAATGAGCCCATTGATCGTGGTGGCCAACATGCCGATGTGGTCTGCGGGCGTGCGTGCAAAATGGAAAGATTCCGCTTGATTGCCGCGAAAGATGTTCCCTCCCCCTACGACAATGCCAACCTGGACGTGTAAATCGCATAATTCTTTAATCGCAAGCGCAAGATAGCCGCATGCATTTTTGTCCACGCCAAATCTCTCCTCGCCCATTAACGCCTCGCCCGAGAGTTTTAAGAGCACTCTCTTATAGACGGGTTTTATTTGCACAGCCAAGGGACTTATCCTCCTACCTTCCAACGGTAATAGGCCGCAATGGCGATGTGTTTGCCCAACCGCTTGCCCTCTCTTGCCAGCAGATCGGAAATAGAAAGCGTATTATCCTTAACAAATTTTTGGCAAACGAGGCACACTTCATCGCAAAAGGCTTTGTACTTTCCTTGAACGATTTTATTAGCGATATCATCGGGCTTGCCTTTAACTTGACTGCGCGCAATGTCTTCTTCCCTAGAGCGAATCTCCTGAGGAACATCTTCAGAGCGCAAATACTCGGGAGATTCCGCCGCGACATGCATAGCAATATCGCGAGAAAGAGCTTCATTACCTTCGCCGCCATTTAAAACTACTGCGGTAACGATTTTTCCTCCCATATGCGAATAGAGCCCGATAGAGACATCCTTCGCTTTGTGCAGGATCAACATTCTACGCACTTGGATGTTCTCGCCTAAGCTTTGTATGACGAGTGCGCGGTATTGATCTATCGTCACAGACGTATCTTTGCTGTAAGAGTGGCGGAGCAAGGCGTCCAAAGAATGGGGCTTCGCATCGGCAGCATCTTGCGCAATATCTCGAAGGAAATGCTTAAACTTCTCATTTTGCGTAACAAAATCCGTCTCTGCATTCACTTCGACAAGGGCATAAGCTTCTTTGCCTTCCGCTGCTCCAATGAGTCCCTCGTTTGTCTCACGCCCTTCTTTCTTAACAGCTGAGGCCATGCCCGCTTTGCGGAGCAACTCGATCGCTTTTTCCATCTCGCCGCCCGCTAGGTCCAACGCCTCTTTGCATTTTCCCATGCCAACGCCTGTGCGCTCTCTGAGTTCTTTAACCATGTCGGGAGTAACTTTCTGACTCATAGTTTGTCCTCTTCTTCACTCTCCTCTTCAGCGATCTGCTCGGACCCTTCCTGGCCTTCTCCTTTTTCACCTTTCCCGCCCAAAATATTGAGCTCGTTTTTACGATCGACAATGGCCTGAGTTAGCGCTTGCATGATGAGCTTGATGCTTTTTAAGGCGTCGTCATTGCATGCGATGACGTAATCTATTGGGTCTGGGTTGCAGTTGGTATCCACAAGGGCCATCACGGGAATCCCGAGTTTATTGGCTTCTGCAACAGCGATGTGCTCGCGGCTAGGATCTACGATAATGAGCAGGCCGGGAGGCTTGCGCATCGCGCGGATACCGGAGAGATTGCGCTCCAACTTGGCTTGTTCCTTGCCGAACACAGAGAGTTCTTTTTTGGTAAAGCTCTCTCCGCCAATGGCGATCTTCTTTTCGATGCGCTCCAGTGTTTTTACCGACTGGCGTATCGTGGTCAAATTCGTCAAAGCCCCGCCGAGCCAGCGTTCGCAGACGTAAAATTCGCCGCATTGCTCTGCGCATTCACGCACTACGCTTTTCGCCTGTTTTTTGGTTCCGACAAATAGAATCGACCTTCTTTTAGAAACGGTCTCTTTTACAACACCTACCGCATTGCGGATTTGTTGAAGGGTCTTTGCGAGATCGATGATATAAATTCCATTGCGCTCTTCGAAAATGAATCTCTTCATTTTCGGATTCCAACGGTGCTTTTGGTGCCCAAAATGCGCACCGCTTTCAAGTAATTCCTTTATGGTGACTTCTTTGACTTCTTCCTGTGCCAAGCCTTGTCCCTTTATGTTGACGACGGCATCCCTTCTTTTGCTTAAAATGTAAGCGAAGTAGATTTCGGTCTTGGGTTAATATTATGCCGCACATCTCGATTAAAAGACATGCGCCGTTTGTAAAGAAAAGCGCCTGATCAGAATCGAACTGACACAAGTAGCTTGGAAGGCTACGGTTCTACCATTGAACTACAGGCGCTTAAAATAGAAACCACGCTCCTGCGCATTTCAAAATGCGCAATGCGCAAAGTTCCGTTAAAAAGCAGATACTGTTTTACACAAAGATCCCTTTTTTTCCAATTGGTAAAATATTTTTTGGGGCTAAAATTCGCTGTCCTGTGCTTGTATATAAATCGAATTTTGAGTTAACTGGGAATGTGTTCTCATGGATTACCAGATACCCGAAAAGACCAATCGCGTTCTAAATATTATTTTGCTGTGTCTGCTTTTAATCCTGATCCGCGTGTGGTACTTGTCCATCATTCAGCGCGATGAACATGTGGAACAAGCGCGCAAGCCTCAAAGGCGGACCCTGGTAGAGCGCGTAGAGCGCGCTACGATCCGAGACCGGTTCAATGCCCCTCTCGCCTTGAATAAAATCCAATACAACGCCGCTATTTGCTATGCGGACATTCGGCATATTCCGAATGCGAAATGGGAAAAGAACGCAGAGGGAAAACTCGTGCGCATCCCCGCGCGCGTTGCCTATATCAAGCAGCTCTCCGAATTGCTCGGCAAAGAATTGCAGATGGATCCTCAAAAAATCGAGGATATCGTCCACGGAAAGGCCTCCCTTTTTCCCCACACTCCATTTGTTATCAAGGAAGACTTGAGCGAAAGGGAGTACTATCGGCTGAAGATGCTCGAAAAGGATTGGATGGGAGTTTGTATCGAGAAAGGCTCCAAGCGCTATTATCCCAAGGGAAAAATAGGCTGCGATATCATCGGTTTTATGGGGGCCATCAGTTCAAAAGAATATTACAGCATCGCCCAAGAGCTCTCGCAGCTGCAAACCTATCTCTCCGAGCGAGAGGCCGGCAACACCCCCATGCTGCCCAAAGGATTCACAAACCCCTATCAAGTGCGCGAGAGGCTCAAACAGCTTCAAGAAAAGGCTTACACCATTAACGATTACGTCGGGAAAACCGGCGTGGAAGCAACTTTTGATTCTGAATTGCGCGGCTACGCGGGTAAGAAAACATGTGAAATCGACATCAAGGGGAATGTGATTCGAGAACTTCCCGGAAGCAGAAAGTCGATCCCCGGACAGCGCCTGATTCTTTCTTTTTCGTCCGAATTGCAAGAGTATGCCGAGCAGCTGCTCGTCGAACACGAAGTCGAGCGCGAGGTGCGCGATCACGCGGGTTCCCCTTCTTTGAGCTCTCCCTGGATTAAAGGGGGGGCTATTGTCGCCATGGACCCCAAAACCGGAGAGGTCTTAGCCCTCGCCTCTTACCCGCGCATCGATCTCAACGACTTTATCCCCTCCAAAGTCCTTCATGAACAGGCCAAGCGGCAGTCCAATCTCAACAAGTGGTTGGAAAATGAGAACTACATTGGGGAAATTTGGGATGGGAAACGCCCTTTGGAGCGCGAGCGCTATGACGCAGTGCTTGGAAAATACTATGAGGAGACGCTATTTTTAACATGGGAAAAATACTGCGAGGCGATATTTTCTCCCCAGTGCGCCGCGCAAAAGGCCATGCAGAAGATAGCCGCTTTGAACGATGCCCTCCTTCTTCAGCAAGAAACCGAAAAGCTGTTGGAGGCCTCCGGGCAAAGCGACATGCGCGCCCTTTGTGAAGTGCTTTACCCGGCCGCTCCGCATCAACTTTGTCGCACCCCTGCGGATGTAGGAGACAAAAAGAAAATCGAAGAAGAGCTGGCAAAAAACATGCACACGGCCTCTTCTTCCAAGCGCACTCTCGATCACTATCTCGCGGGAGTTTTCCCCAACGAGGATAAGATTTTAGTCATCGACCTCTGCCGCCTCATGGCAAACGCGAAGAGCTTCACGCCTCAGCTTCAAGAGAAATTGGGTGAGCTTTCCCTTGCGCACTATAGAAACCTTGCACAAGCGCATGTTCGCATTCGCGATTTTTTATACGCTCATGTGAAGAACTGGTTTCGCAAGATCGATTTCCTCCACTGGAGGGAAAAGCATTTTAAAGAATACTTAAGAGACAAGCGCCGAGAAGAAAGGGAGAAAAAGCGCTACGCAAGACCCTATACCGAATATCTCGATATGGAGGAAAAAGAGCGCTTTAAAGCGTTTTGGAACACCTTCCGCTTGCGCCTTGTCCATTGCTTCATAAGCGGAGTTGCACTGCAAGCTGACTGTCTCTTGCAACCTTACCTGGAGCGCTGTTTGCAACTGCGCGCTAAAGATGCGGCCATGCAAAAGCAGGCCGATGGAGTTAATAGCGCCCTTTCGCTACTTAGCGCAGAAGAGCAGCTTGACTTTTTAAACACAATGCGCTCTTTTGACGAGCTGACACGGCCTCTTTTAGGGCACTACCGCTCCTTGCGCAATACTAAGGGGATGCAACTCGAAAAGCATCTGGCAGCCGCCTTTTATCCCCTCATGGGATTTGGCTATGGCCGCTCACAGGCTTTTCGCCAATCTACCCCGCAAGGATCAGTATTCAAACTCGTCGTCGCCTACCAAGCGCTGCTCGAGCGTTATTGTTCTCTGCGCGAAAAGCACCAGCAGATAAGCGAGATTAATCCCCTGACGTTGATCGATGATCTCAAAGGAGGGCATCCCCAGCCGGGAAGCAATAATCAAATCCTCGGTTACACTCTAGAAGGGCAGACTATCACACGCTTACACAAAGGCGGAAGGCTTCCGCGCTCGCACCCCAATATTGGAAAGATCGATATCGTAGGGGCAATTGAACAATCGAGCAATATCTACTTTGCTATTTTAGCCGCAGAGCACATTCAAGACCCCCTGAATCTTATACAGGCAACAAGACAATTTGGCTTTGGAGAAAAAAGCGGAATAGAACTCCCCGGTGAAATTTCAGGATCTCTTCCCGATGATACTTCTCATAATCGAACAGGTTTGTATTCTTTTTCCATCGGACAGCACTCTTTAATTGTCACCCCTTTGCAAACGGCAGTAATGTTTTCAGCTATAGCCAATCGAGGATGCGTGTTAAAACCCTCTATCATCAAAATGATCGCGGGGAAAGAGCCCCTAAGAGAATACCGCGATCCCTTTTCCAACGCCGCCTTCCCTTTTCAAGAAACGCTAAGCCTTGTCGGGATTGATTTTCAATTATTCACGTCTACTCAACTCGAACAAGAACAGACTCACATTTGGTATTCCGCACCGGAGATTCGCCATTCTCTTTTCTTTCCTGATGCAATCCATTCGCCACTCATTCAAGGCATGCGGCGCGTCGTCTCGGGAGATAGGGGAACGGCAAAGCCTGAGATCATTCGCTCACTCTACCATAATCCCCTGTGGAAACGCGATTATCTCGATTTCAAGAATCAGATCATTGGAAAAACGGGCACTGCAGAAATTCTCTATAAGCAAACCCTGGATAGCGAGAAAGAAGCCAAAATCCACAATCACATCTGGTTTGGGGGGATTGCCATGGACCCCTCCCAACCCGAAGCGCAGCAGCAGCCTATCGCCATCATAGTCTATCTGCGTTTAAGCGAGGCTGGGGGTAAAGAAGCCGCGCCTTTAGCGGTGGAAATGGTCAAAAAATGGCGGGAAATAAATCAAAAACACTCTTCTCCTTGACTATCAATGACTTGCGACAATTTGCTGGAAATAGGGAATCGTTTGGCTTAAACCCTGCCGCAAGGTGGTTTTGGGATTCCATCCTAAAAGCGCTTTAGCCGCATTAATAGCGGGTTTGCGCTGCTTAGGATCATCAGGGGGCAGAGGGTGGAAGAGCAGCTCTGAAGGGGATTCAACCAGTTCTAAAATGATTTTAGCCAGCTCCTGCATGGAAAACTCCTCCGGATTGCCTAAGTTGAGAGGCCCCGTTACCTGTGGCCCGCTTTGCATAAGCAGGATCAACCCCTCAATCAAGTCGTCGACGTAGCAAAAGGAGCGCGTCTGCTTGCCGTTTCCGTAGATTGTGAGCGGCTCCCCCTTTATGGCCTGTACGATGAAATTAGAGACCACTCGACCATCTTGGGGGTGCATGCGGGGTCCGTAGGTATTGAATATACGTGCGATCTTGATAGAAAGTCCATATTGCCTGTGATAATCAAAAAAAAGGGTCTCCGCGCACCTTTTTCCCTCGTCATAGCAAGAACGCATCCCAATGGGGTTGACATTACCCCAATAGGACTCTTCTTGGGGGTGGACGTGCGGGTCTCCGTAGACTTCGCTTGTAGATGCTTGCAATATGCGCGCGTTGAATTTTTTCGCTATTTCTAGCATGTTCATAGCACCCAAGACGCTCGTACGCAGCGTTTGCACGGGATCCTGCTGATAAGACACCGGGGATGCGGGACATGCGAGATTATAAATTTCCTCCACGGCGATCTCATAAGGAAAACAGATGTCGTGTTCGACAAAGGAAAATTCAGAGTGGGATAGGAGGGAGGAAATATTCTCTAGAGCACCCGTGTACAGATTGTCAAGGCAATAGACTCGGTGGCCCAGCTCTAATAATCGCTCACACAAATGCGATCCTAAAAAGCCCGCTCCTCCCGTGACCAAAATTCTCTTTTTCCCCATGGCTGCTCCTATAGAATCTTTCATTATGGCATCTGAGGATAGGAGAAAGAAGAAAAAATGACACGTTATAAATCACTTAACGGAACGTGATCTGCCCATTGCTGGGCACTACTTTGATTTATAACATGGAGGAAGTTACAAACCAAGCGTCAGATTCAGATAGATAACTTATAACTTTAAGAGGAAGCCACTCCCGAATCAAGATTGGAAATAAGCCGATTTAAATAGGTGTTTTGATAATTTTTAATGTCATCGATATGGATAACCCACGCCGATCCTTTTCTCACTGCCTTCATAAGGCCGATCCGCGTTGCGTAATAGACTTTTTGGTAGGGAATGTTTAACATTTTTGAGGCTTGCTGAATCGAAAAAAATCCCTTCTTATTGTCGTATAGCAGCTCGCCATTGTGAACAGATTTTTCTCGTGAGTATTTCATTTTTCTATAGTCTGCTAGATCATCGAGGTCGATGATCCATCGAGTGGGATTTTTGTAAGCACGCAGTTTTTTCTGCTTTATTGCCACATAAATAGCTTGTCTAGTAACGTTATTAATCTTCGCCGCTTCGGAAAGGGTGACAAATTTTTTCTCCTTCTCCCGTTCATTTGGTAGGCCGTTCATACCTTTTTTCTCCTGCATGCTATTAAATATTTTTAAATTATAAATTAGCGTAATAAATTTTTGTTAAAGATTTAAATATAATTTTGTTTAAAAATAGTAAAAAAATATTTACTCCTAATTCACGCCACTTCTGTTAGATCGCATCTGTGACCGCTTATTTTCAAAAACAAGACTATCAAAATCAATTTCCAATTAAGTTTGTTTCATTTAATATAATAATTATATTATCTAAACATTTAAACTTCAATAACTTTGTTTTTTAATTTTTAAGCGATTAAAATTCAGACATTTAAGAGGTCGCGAAGACCGAAAACCATCGGGGAATGGGGGTGTTTTTTTTCCGACGGCCTTAATAAAGATAAGACGGTAGAAGAACCCACACAGGCGTTAAATTAAATAGCCTCTGTGCGCTCTTGGGCTTTTTTGCTGAGATAATTCTGTTGATAAGCTTTAATGTCGTCAATATGGATTACCCACGCCGCGCCTTTCCGGTGAGCCTTCATAAGGCCTACTCGCGTGGCGTAATAAATTTTCTGTGCGGGGACATTTAACATCTTGGCAACTTGATTAACAGAATAATACCCTTTGTAATTGTCAAAAAGAAGCTCTCCATTAAACATGGACTTTGTTCGCGAATATTTGCTTCGGCGATAATTTTCTAGGTCTTCTAGATCAATTGTCCATCGCGTAGCATCTTTGTACGCTTTGAGTTTTTTCTGCTTAATTGCAACGTAAATAGCTTGCCGTGTAACGTTATTGATTTTTGCAGCTTCCGTTATTGAAACGACTTTTTTGCTAGAAGATGCCGAGGGCGAATCCCCTGGACCATGCTTTCTATCTTCTTCCATATTTTCCTCCATTCCTCTTAAAATAGCTCTACACAAACGACGAATTTTCCATATTAGAAATCACTTCCATTCAACCGGTTATTATTTTTTCAGCACATTTTTCACGGTTTTTTAATTAAAGCCATTCTATCGTTCGTTTTGAATATTAATTATGGCATATAAATGAATTGAAATCAAGCATATACAGATTTTTTTATGCTCTGGAATTCTACTTTAAAAACAAGTAGTGAATACGAAATTATTTTTTAGCTAGCCTTAAAGCGCTGATATGCTTTAAGCTACGAGATATGCAGGGTTTAGGAGCGCTTCATGAGGCCACGTGGGTTAAAGAAAATCTTCGCTGCTTTCTTTTTGTTTTTTATAACTTTTGCAGAAGCAAAACCACCGCAACTAACCCCTAAAGATACGCGCGTAAAAATCGAAGAAATCCTCAAAGCACACGTTTCGCACCAAAGGCTAAACGAGGAGCTCATCACGAGATCCATTCACAATTTTCTAGACGAATTGGATCCTTCCAAGACATATTTTTTAGAGTCGGATATTCAAAAATGGCTTTCACCCGATCCCGAAGCGGTCTTAGACACCTTAGCAGGGTATCGACGAGAGGATTTTTCCACTTTTGAAGCGATCCACGCCAAAATGGTCGAGGCCATCGCGCGACGCCATCATTTGGAAAGGGATTTAGAGGGCAAGCAACTTCTCACTGATGTCAAATCCATCGAATTTAAAGATCTTCAGTGGGCACGCACGCAGGAAGATCTCTTAGAAAGACTGCTACAGATCAAGACGTTGCAAATGCAAACGGCAGACAAGATCGCAGCTGATGCCAAGGAACAATTCCTCCAAAGAATTCATAAAAGACGGCTTAATCGCGAATCCGAGCTTCTAGGTGCCACGGAAAAGGAAAAAGAGCAAATCATCCTCGCCTATGTTTTAAAGGCAGTTAGCGCCGCACTGGATTCACAGACCATGTATTTTACTCCTGCTGAAGCCAATCAATTCATGATTCAAGTCCAGCAAAGGCTTTTTGGCATCGGCGCACAGCTGAGAGATGATTTAAACGGGTTTACAATCGTTCGCATTGTCGAAGGAGGACCTGCCAGCGTTAACAACAAATTGAAAGTGGGCGATAAAATCGTAGCCGTCAACGGAGAGCCCGTTGTCGGGATGGAAATCACGGAAGCTATCGAACTCATTCGCGGCCCACAAGGCTCCGCCATCCTTCTGACTGTTTTGCGCGATGTCAAAGACAGCGAATCGAGCTTGCTAAAAGAAGAAAGGCACGACATTGAAATCGTAAGGGGAGAAGTGGTTTTAAAAGAGTCTCGCCTGGAAACCTCGTTTGAACCGTATGGCGATGGAGTGATCGGTATTCTCCACTTGTTTTCCTTTTACCAGGATGCCAAAAGTTCATCGGCCTCCGACCTGGCCGCTGCCATTTCCACTCTGAAGCAAGAGCACAACGTAAAGGGAATCGTGCTCGATTTGCGCAATAACGCGGGAGGACTGCTGCCGCAAGCCGTGACCGTAACGGGCCTTTTTATCTCTAAAGGAATCGTCGTATCCGTAAAAGACAACAGCGGCCACGTCCAGCATCTAAGAAATCTCGAGGCAAAAAGGACGTGGGATGGCCCGCTCGTCGTGCTGACCAATCGATTAAGCGCCTCCGCGGCGGAAATTGTTGCGCAAACGCTGCAGGATTACGGCAGGGCTGTCGTCATCGGCGATGCGGAGACTTTTGGCAAAGGGACATTCCAGTCATTCACATTGGAATCTTCCCATTTTGGGAAAGTCAACCCAAAAGGCGAATATAAAGTCACGCGCGGCCGTTATTACACAGTCTCTGGAAGAAGTCCGCAACTCATCGGAGTGAAATCGGACATCATCGTCCCCAGCATCTATTCTGAAATGGAAATCGGGGAAAAGTATGCGAAATTTCCCTTGGAAACGGATCAAATCAGCCCCAATTTCGACGATATTTTAGCCGACGTGCCCTCGTTGCACCGCGGCCAGTTTGAGCGCTTGTATAAAAAAGATCTACAGCCGATCCAAACTCTATACTACCCATTTCTGGAATCTTTGAAAAAAAATTCCCAAGAGAGAATTTTCTCGAACAGGAATTACCAAAGCCTCTTGAAGGAAATTGCTAAAAAAGACGCCGTAAGCGATCCTGAAGAGCTATTTGGTATGACAGATCTGCAATTGCACGAAACACTCAACATCATCAAAGATTTAATTCTCCTGCTCGAACAACCTCCGATGCAAAAATCTGCATAAAACACCTAAATCTAAAATTTTGTTTCCCAGTAGAGCTTAAATTTTCCTTTTTTGTATAATTCCCAACACTTATGAGTAAAGTACGCGTTAGAATAGCCCCTTCTCCTACAGGGGATCCCCATGTTGGCACAGCTTATATCGCTCTTCTCAACTTGATTTTCGCCCGTCATTTCGAGGGCAAATTTATTTTGCGAATTGAAGATACCGACCGCACCCGTTCGCGCTCGGAATATGAGAAGAATATTTTTGAAGCACTGAAGTGGGCAAAAATCACATGGGACGAGGGACCTGATATCGGAGGCCCCTTTGGCCCTTACCGGCAGTCGGAAAGAACACAGATTTACCGCGAACAGTGCGAGATACTCCTGGCGCAAAATAAGGCCTATAAGTGCTTTGCTACCCCTGAAGAGCTTTCTGAGATGCGCCAAATGGCCTCAAAGCTGGGCTTGCGCGTGGGGTACGATCGCAGATACCGCAATTTAACCCCGCAAGAAGTTCAAGAGCGCGAAGCTGCCGGGCAACCCTATGTCATTCGCTTAAAAGTGCCCTTAACCGGCGAATGCGTCTACGAAGACGGCGTCAAAGGGCGCATTACCTATCCTTGGGCCGATATCGATGATCAAATTCTCCTCAAATCCGATGGATTTCCCACGTATCACCTCGCCGCTGTCGTCGATGACCACTTCATGGAAATAACGCACGTCATCCGCGGCGATGAGTGGATAAGTTCCACTCCTAAGCACCTGCTGCTCTATGAGAGTTTTGGATGGCAACCGCCTGCCTTTCTGCATGTCCCCTTGCTTTTGGGAAAGGATGGAAAAAAGCTCTCCAAGCGGCGCAACCCCACTTCGATCTTTTATTATCGCGACTGTGGTTATCTCCCTGAAGCCTTTTGCAATTTCTTGACTCTCATGGGATACAGCATGACCCAAGACAAAGAGATCTATGCGCTTGAGGAAATTATCCGCGAATTTGACGCTAACCGCATCGGCGTATCGGGCGCTTTCTTCGATGTGAACAAATTAGATTGGGTCAATCAGCAATATCTCATTAATTCTATTCCGGAAAATCAGTTATGGCACCGCATTAAGGAGTGGTCCTTCAATGACGCCTTTATGCAAAAACTCATGCCCTTTTGCCACACGCGCATTAAGACTTTCGGCGAGTTTATGGAACTGTTCGGCTTTCTCTTTGTCAATCACCTGCATTACACTCTCGAAGAACTCTGCCCCGCAGGCCAATTGAAGGAAAAGGTTGCCCTGATGCTGCAGGCATTGATTTGGGACATGGACGCCAAGGAAAATTGGAAACGCGAAGGAATAGAAAAGGCTTCACACGAGGTGGCGGAGATCTTTGACGTCCATCACAAAAAAATTATTATTCCCATTTTGTATATTTCCCTCACCGGAAAAAGACACGGACCTCCGCTCTTTGATGCTGTAGACCTGCTCGGCAAAGACCGCACGCGAGCGCGCTTGTTAAACGCCATTGAATTCCTCGGCGGCATCTCGAACAAAAAAATGGATCTTTTAACTAAAGGCTGGGCGTTGCGCAATTGCAGAGATTTGGGCCAATAAGCAACTGATTTCCAACGACTTAGAGACACTCTCTTAGTATTAACGGCTCTCTTCATTGCACGTTGTCATCTCTTCATTGCTTTTGTCGGAAATGATATATGTGGGCTGATAACCGGAACTGACGCAGCCGGACAGATAGAGAAATAAGGCTGTTACTAATTTGAAAGGAAGTCGAAATTTGCGAAAAACTTTCATAAGCTGATCTTAATTTTTTTTACTATGCTTTGTCTATGATTATTTCCAAACAAGAAGAAAAAAAAGCTCCCGGCTCCGATCGCAAAAATCCCGCGATCGCAAGAATAAAAGAACGCTATCTCTTGACTGGCGCGCAGTCGAGCAAGCAAGTCTATCACGTTGTATTGGATTTAGAAGAATCCCCTCTCGCATTTCAAGTAGGCGATTCCATTGGCATTTTTCCTCAAAATGATCCACAAGATGTAGAGCGCATTATTGCAAAACTGAATGCCTCCGCTGAGCATAGTATTATCGACCCGCGCACGCAAGAGTCGCTCGCCCTGTGGGATTTTATAAGCTATAAGGCCAATCTCGCCCGTCTCACCTCAAGCTTCCTCAAACTCTTTCATGAAAAATCGCTCGCTGCAAATGACCCTAGCCCGCTGGGAGAGCTGCTCTTGCCAGAAAATAAGGCAGCGCTCGCGGAATATTTACAGGCGCATGAAGTAATCGACTTATGGCACGCCTATCCTCAAATAGCTATTGAAGCGCAAGAATTTTGCGCTGTATGCAGCCCACTGCTCCCGCGCTTTTATTCTGTCGCCTCCTCGCCTTTGCTTTTTTCAAATGAAGTGCATTTGACCGTCGCACTAACTGTGTATGCACTGCGCGATCAGCAGCGCTATGGTGTGACAAGCCATTTTCTCTGCCATTTAGCAGAAGAGTACAGCACCCCCGTTCCCGTTTATGTTCAGCCGGCCCATAATTTTCGGCTGCCCCAGGAAGACAATACGCCTATCATCATGGTCGGCCCTGGCACAGGGGTAGCCCCTTTCCGCGCCTTCTTGCAAGAGCGCATCCATCGCGAATCCTTAGGAAGAAATTGGCTCTTCTTTGGCGAGAGACATCAGGCATGGAATTATTATTACAGCGACTACTTTGAAAAGCTCAGCTCAGATGGTCGTTTAAAACTCAATACGAGCTTTTCGCGCGACGGCCAGGACAAAAAATATGTCCAGCACAGCATGTACGAAAATGCCAAAGAAATTTTCACATGGCTGGAAGAGGGCGCGCACTTTTATGTCTGCGGAAACGCCGAGCACATGGCCAAAGATGTCGAAGCCATGGTGCACGCCATTGTTCAAGAACAGGGCGCTATGTCTCCCGAGGCTGCAAAGGCCTACGTCAAAGCCTTAAGGGCCCAAAAGCGCTATCTAACGGACGTCTATTGAGCAGTGGTCAAAATGCAAAAGCACTGAAGGCCCTCTCCGCATCCAAAATCCGTAAGTCCGTCTCCCGATGTAACCGTAAGGCCCACTTGTTCCATTGCGATCCCCATTACTTTGGAGATGTTGCGACGCATCTCATCCACGCGCTTTTGAAAGCGCGGGCGCTTACCTTCAATTGTCAAGGCGACGTGCTGCACTTTTTGCTCGCCCAGTGTTTTAAGGGCCCTTTCCAAATAGACCTGACTGTCTGTAATGCCGTCCTTGTGGCATAAATCGATGGCAACTCCTCCTAAAATAGGCACTCCTGAGACCGAGGAAATGGCGTTGCAAATCGCATGAAAAACCACATCTCCATCGGAATCGGCAGCTAAGCCAGGGCAATTATCGAAAATCAATCCCGCTACAATGCAGGGCTTAGTTGAATCAGTCGGCAAAAAGCGATGGCTGTCTTGCCCAATTCCTACGCGTACAAAAGGATGCGCCATTGTTATACCTGGTTTGTTGTTTTTACATTATGAAATCGCTCTATGGCGAGTTGTATCAATCGGTCTAAGAGTTGCGAATAGGGCATTCCCGAGGATTCCCACAATTTGGGATACATGCTGATCTTGGTAAAGCCAGGTATGGTATTGAGCTCATTGACGTAGAGTGCGCCGCTGCTTTTAAGAAAAAAGTCCACCCGGGCCATCCCCTCACAGCACAGGATGCGAAAGGCATCTATCGCCATCTGCTGAACGGCAGACATGCATTCGAGACTAAGCTCGGCAGGGATTTTAAAATGCGCACCCTTCTCATCGATGTATTTGGCTTCATAGGAGTAAAATTCATGCGTGGGAATCAATTCCCCTGCTAAGGAGGCAATGGGATATTCATTTCCTAAGACCGCGCATTCGATTTCACGGCCTTCGATAAATTCTTCGATGAGGATTTTGCGATCGAATTGAAATGCTTTTTCCAGAGCGGGAAGAAACTCCTTTTCCGCCTTTACTTTTGAAATGCCAACTGATGATCCTAGATTGGCCGGCTTTACAAAAAAAGGCAGACCTAATGCGGCGACGATCTCGTGAAAGTGAAGCTTGTCCTGACAATGCCTGTGCGCGCACAAAAAGCGCGCCGTAGGGATGCCCGCTTGAAGCAAAAGCCTTTTCATCACGTCTTTGTCCATGCCGATTGCAGAACCTAGAACATCTGCTCCCACAAATGGAATCTGCGCCAATTTTAGCAAGCCCTGCACAGTGCCATCTTCTCCAAAGGGGCCGTGAAGTATGGGAAAAATGACGTCAAGCTGCAGCGCCGAGTGTAGGCGATCGCCACAAAAACTCGCGATTTCTCTTCCTGCATCCTGCGCAAAAAAAGCAAGATTGGTCTTTTCTCCAGAAAGATGTATGAGTTTGGGATCTTCTGCATGCATGAGATAACGTCTATTTTCTCGCAAATGCCATGCGCCATTTTTATCAATGCCAATGATATGAATGTCATATTTTTGAGGATCGAGCGCCTCGATAACGCTTTTCGCAGAGCTGAGAGAGACTTCGTGTTCGGCAGATTTGCCTCCACAAAGAATGCCTAAGCGTATTTTTTCCGGTGCCATCTTATTGTCCGCTTCAGAGGGTGTTTACAAAGTCAGCTTTTCACATTTTAAAAGCAGAAGTCTACAAATCAAATGGCGTTTTGTCCATCATTAATGTACACTTTGGAATTTCCTTGTACATAATCCCTTTTCGAGTTAAGAACAAAGATAGAGTTGGCGGAGTTGCTTATGGACATTCTGAAAATTAAAGGCGGAAGGCCTTTAGAGGGCCGTGTCAAAGCCGCAGGAGCGAAAAACGCGATTACAAAACTGCTCGTCGCCTCTCTTTTAACAGATAAAAAAGCTGTCTTTCACAACGTTCCTGACATCGCCGAAGTAGACATCACTATAGACCTCTGCCGAGAAATCGGCTCTCATGTGCAATGGAATCGCTCCGAGGGCATCATTGAAATTGTGACCAAGGAGTTGAAAACTTCCTACGTGCCCCAACGCTTTTCGGGCTCCAATAGAATTCCCATCTTGATGATCGGCTCGCTTTTAGGACGAACAGACGAGGATATCATCGTCCCAACCGCCGGCGGCTGCAAAATCGGCAAGCGCCCGGTGGATTTTCATCTCTCCGCTTTAGAAAAATTGGGCGCGCAAATCGAATACCGCGAAATGAAAAAAGAAGGGGCCTATTTTGCGCGTGCACATCACGGACTCAAAGGCACTATCATCGATCTTCCCTTCCCTTCTGTCGGCGCAACAGAAAACACGCTTTTGGCCGCAGTGCATGCAAAAGGAAGGACCGTTATTCGCAATGCGGCAATCGAACCTGAAATTATAGATCTCATTCTCTTCTTGCAAAAACTCGGCGTGCGCGTCGCCATAGAAGCCGATCGCACGGTCCACGTACATCAGGCACAGCAGTTTTACGAAGTGGAGCACACGGTTATTACCGATCGCATTGAAGCCGCTTCGCTGGCCTTGGCAGGCATCAGCACCAAGGGACGCGTGTTTGTCGAAGGGATCCAGCATCAGCCTATGCTGGCATTCCTCAACAAGCTGCATGAGGTGAACGCGGGCTTTGAAATTAAAAAAGAGGGCATCGAGTTCTTTTATAAAGGGCCCTTGCGCGGCGGCATCCATGTAGAAACGGATGTTCACCCCGGATTCATGACGGATTGGCAGCAGCCCTTCGTCGTCCTACTCACACAAGCTAACGGAGCTTCCGTCATCCATGAGACAGTCTACGAAAATCGCTTTGGCTACACGGAGACATTAAAACTCATGGGAGCAGACATCGAGCCCTTTACACAATGCCTGGGCAATAAGCCATGCCGCTTTGCCTCGCACAATTTTCTGCACAGCATTGTCATCAAAGGGCCCTCCCCTCTTTTATCCAAAGATATCGTCATTCCCGATTTGCGCGCGGGATTCGCCTATGTCCTGGCCGCTCTCCTTGCACCCGACGTCAGCCACATTTCAGGCCTGCACTTCCTCGATCGCGGCTATGAGCATCTCGTTGAAAAACTCTCTACACTCGGCGCTGAGATCACACGCATCGCTCCGGCCAATAAATCCGAGGGAGCTCTCCAGCCCCTCCTCGACCTTGTCGCCGTAGGAAGAAAATAGAGATAATTGCAAAAAGCGCGGATTTGCTCATCAAAGCGAGTTTTGCGGTTACCTCAAGTTCTTTTGAGGCTTGTTGAGAAACGCCTCCTCATGCTACTATCGCCACCTACCCTTTATTACGTAAAGCCCTATCATGCATATCCAGCCCCTCTGGAGAAGCATCCAGCGAAAGAATTTTACCGACTGGAAGCACCTTACCGCCTTTCTCCACCTCCCTGTCGACAGCAACTCTCCCCTGCTTGCAGACACCCCTTTCCCGCTTAATCTCCCGCAGCGGATCGCCAATAAAATAGAAAAGGGCAATTGGGAAGATCCCTTGCTCCTCCAATTCCTTCCCACGCATAAAGAATTAATTCGAGACCCCGCTTTTTCTGAAGATCCGGTAGGAGATAGCCACGCCCGCAAAACGCCCAAGCTGCTGAAAAAATACCAGGGAAGAGCTCTGCTGGTCTGCACGAGCGCATGTGCGATGAATTGCCGCTTCTGCTTCCGCAGGCACTTCGACTATGAGCGGGAAGATAAGGGCTTCGAGGCGGAACTCGAAGCGATTGCCCAAGACTCTTCTATTGCAGAAATTCTTTTAAGCGGAGGAGACCCTCTTTCGCTCGGCGATGAGACGCTGCATTCCCTCATTCAAAGACTCTCTGCGATAAAACATGTGAAGCGCCTCCGCTTCAATACACGCTTTCCGCTAGGCATACCCGAGCGCATCGACGCCTCTTTTTTATCCGTTCTGCGCTCAACCAGGCTGCAGGTCTTTTTTGTGATCCACTGCAATCACCCGCGCGAGCTTGATGCAGACATACTCGCCGCTTTAAAAAGCATACAGCAGCTCGGCTGTCCCGTCCTTTGTCAATCCGTTTTGCTGAAAGGAGTTAACGACAATCTCGAGACATTGCGATCGCTTTACGAAAAACTCGTGGATTTTGGAATTTTACCCTATCAGCTGCATCAACTCGACCGCGTCCAGGGCGCACAGCATTTTGAAGTCCCTTGCGAAACGGGCATCTCCCTCGTACAAGCGCTACGCTTTTTGCTGCCCGGCTATGCCCTTCCTTCCTTTGTTAGGGAATGTGCTCATGCCCCAAGCAAAACGCCTCTTTTGGAGACATCGTGAAAGAATCCTTTCTATCTTCCCAACACATCGATACGCCGATCGGCCCCATGATCGCCATCGCAGATGACTCCGCTCTATATCTCTTGGAATTTCTCGAAAGAAGGGCCCTGCCAAGAGAAATGGAGCAGCTGCAGCGCAAAACAAAGATGCCCATCGTTGCTGGAACAACGCTCATCTTGTCCTCTATTGAAAAAGAGCTCAAAGAGTATTTTAGCGGCGCGTTACAGGAGTTTCGTACTCCGCACCTCTATTTTGGATCCGTTTTTCAAAAACAGGTATGGGAAGCGCTGCGGAAAATCCCTTTCGGGCAAACGCGCTCCTATGCGGATACGGCAAAAGCCATCGGCAAACCGGTTGCTTATCGCGCTGTGGCAAGGGCCAATGGCACCAACCAACTCGCCATCTTGATTCCTTGCCATCGCGTCATTAATTCCGATGGCGCACTAGGAGGCTATGGCGGCGGTTTAAATCGGAAGCAATGGCTTCTCGATCACGAAACTACATCCGGTCGAGAGTTTTCAGACCAAGAATAGAGAGACCCTTTTCCAGGATGCGCCCTGTGACTTCGCAGAGCATGAGGCGACTGGCCTCTTGCGGTGATCCCTCTACGCGGCAGTCGCGGAAGAACGCATGGAATTTCTCTGCTAGGGAGTAGAGGTAATCGCTCAAGCGATTGGGCAAAAGGTCGCGCGACATGGCGTCGAGCGTCTCGCCGAATTGACATAGATACAAGGCCAGTTCCACTTCCGTAGGATGTTCGATAGCTATTTTGTAGGAGCGTGCGATCTCTTCTATATTCTTGCCAACTTTCCGCTTGATGCTTTGAATGCGCACGTAGGCGTAGAGAAGAAATGCCGCTGTATTCCCTTCGAATTTCAACATGCGCTCGTAACTAAAGACGTAATCTTTTAAGCGATTGCAAGAGAGGTCGGCATATTTAACAGCATCTATTCCCAAAATGAGTGCCATGTGATGGATTTCCTCTGGAGACGCATCGGGAAGGCGCTCACGCATAATGACCTCTGCGTGCTGCACAGCTTCTAGTAGGAGATCGATTAATTTTTTCGTTTCTCCCGAGCGCGTTTTGAATTTCTTTCCATCCGCGCCCAGCACGACGCCGAAAGGGACATGATCGACTTGCACTTTGTGAGGATCGATGTATCCCACTTTCTCCGCTGCTTTAAAGAGCATGGCAAAATGCAAACTCTGGCCCGCATCGGTCACATAGATGATGCGGTCCGCTTTTTCCATCCTAATGCGATGCCATACGCCGGCCATATCGGTCGTGTCGTAATTGTATCCTCCGTCAGACTTTTGCACGATCATGGGAAGAGGAGTGCCGTCTCTATTTTGAAAGCCTTCTAGAAAAACACACTTTGCGCCATCGGAAATGACGATCAACCCCTTGCTTTCCAAATCCTCGATCACCTTGGAAAGATAGGGGTTGTAAAAAGATTCTCCGCGCTCGACTAATTTAACGTCGAGAAGCGCGTAGATCTCATTAAAAGCTCGCCTGGAAATCTCGCAAATCATCTCCCACGCTCGCAGCGTTTCGCTATCGCCGCTTTGCAGATCGACGACTTTCAGCTGAGCGCGCTTCTTAAAATGCGGATCTTCGTCAAACGCCTTCTTGGAGGCTTTATACCACTGCAAAAGATGCGAGAGATCAGTAGCTTCTTTGCTCTCTAGAACCTGCGGAACATGCTGTTGCATGTAGGTGATCAGCATGCCAAATTGCGTTCCCCAATCCCCGATGTGATTTAAGCGCAGTACGTCGTGTCCTAAAAATTCAAAGAGGCGCGCCAGCGCATCGCCGATAATCGTAGAGCGGATGTGCCCGACATGCAGCTCTTTGGCAACATTGGGCGAGGAAAACTCGACGACGATCTTTTGCCGCCTTGCGGGAAGCGAGACGCCCACGCGCGGGTCGAACAAAATAGCGTGCGCTCTTACAGAGAGGTATTCGTTAGAGAGGGTGATGTTGATAAACCCGGGCCCTGCGATCTCCAGTTTGTCGATAAGGACGATACCCTTGTGCAAGCGCGTAAAATGCGCTGATATCTCGTCGGCAATGACTCGAGGGTTTTTCTTTAAGGCTTTTCCCAATTTTAAGGCGTTGTTGCACTGATAATGCCCAAATTGGGATTGCGTGCTCTGCGAAACTTCCGCATCCAAGAGCTGAGGATCTTGCGAGAGATCCTGTTCAAAAGCCTGTCGAATAGCCTCTTTGGCTATATCTTGAAGAAGAGAGATGATAGTTTGCATCTGAATTATTTCTTCGCGTGATGAAAATAGGGAGGATCAAAGCGCCTTCCAATGCGATACTTTAAGCGGTAATCAGCCAATGACAGCGCTGCTCTGTGCGTGGAATACTTGTTTTGCTCGGCAATATCGTAAATGAGCATCAATTGAGAATAAATGCCTTTGTGCACTTTATTGCGCGCTTTGCAAGGATCGTATCCCTCCTCAAAGAGCTCCTGCGTGACGTTGAGCAATCCTCCTGCGTTGATGATGAAATCGGGCGCGTACAAAATGCCGCGGGCGAGAAGCTCATCCGCATCGGAATCCTTTAACAACTGGTTATTGGCAGCCCCGGCAATGGCCCGGCAGGATAAATGCGGGATTACTTTTTCATTGATAATGCCTCCCAAAGCACAAGGACAAAACACATCACATTCCACCGCGTAAATATCCTCTGGAGCTATAACTTTGGCACCGGTCAGCTTAGCCATCTTTGCGCATTTTTCCTGATCGATATCGGTGATAATGAGGCGAGCGCCTGCCCAAAATAAGAGTTGTGCCAGCTCCCACCCCACGCTGCCCAACCCTTGCAAAGCCACTGTGCGCTCCTCGAGCGAATCGGAGCCGAAAATCTTTTTTAAGACAGATTGTATGCCGCGGAAAGTGCCCCATGCGGTAAAGGGCGAAGGATTGCCGCTGCTCTTTTCATGAGGCAGTCCCACCACATAGGGAGTTGCCTGGCTGATGACTTGCATGTCATCAGGAGTCGACCCCACGTCTTCGGCACAAATGTATTCTCCTTTAAGGCGGTGGACCGCATGGCCAAATGCCCTTAATAATTCTTTTGTCTTGCGCTTGGGATCGGCAATAATGACGCTTTTTCCGCCACCCCAGCCGCACTCTGCCAGAGCGGATTTGTAAGTCATGCCCTGAGCCAATCGCATCACATCGTTTAAAGCCGCTTCAAAAGTCGGATAGGGATAAATTCTCGTGCCCCCCAGTGCCGGGCCCAATGCACTATTGTGAATGCAAATGATAGCAGAAAGGCCCGCCTCTTTTTGTGAGATTTTTATAACCTTTTCATATCCCGGGATAATCACTTCTTCAAAGGTAAGCGTGTCCTCTAAGATAAGCGTCATGCAATCCTCCTATTTCGAGGCAAGTCTTCGGGGTTTAAAAAAAGAGATGGTAACAATTCCCCCTATCTAAAATCAACCTTATTTCCTTTTGAGAGACGTTCTGTATTTAAACTTGAATATTAAAAGTTCCTAGAGTACTCTATTCTTCCAGAATAATCATAGATCTGAGGAAAAAAATGGCAACGCTTGTTATCACAGAAACTCTAAAAGATGAATTACTTAAGTTTCTGAAAAAGAACAAGAAAGCAGACCTCATCACCACCTACCTCTTCTATCTTGAGAAAAAATTTAATATTAGGCCGGTTCTTTTTATTCGCGATAAGACGATTTTTCAAAGTCAGGAAGAGCTCGTTAAAAACCTCGAAAAACAGGGTAAATTGTGGCGCGAAACTGAAATTAAAATTCAACAAGGACAGCAATCCGTAAACGAATTGACGAAAAAAATTTATATTTGCCCTTTTACGGGAAAGGTATTTGCGGATAATACCCACCCCAATCCTCAAGACGCGATTTACGATTGGGTTTCCAAATGCCCTGAAAATACGGAAAGGGTGGGCGGATTGAAAGCCAAGCGCTTTTTTGTTTCGGAAGATCCGGAAATAATAAAAAATTACATAGTCAAGCGCAAAGAACCCATTACCAAAATCGTCTTCTCTTCCGTTGTGACCGGAAAGCTCTTCAACAGCAAAAACGCGGTCATTGATGATTTTATTAAAAATCAGTTAAAGCCCATACCGCTCGAAGAGGTCCCCAACCAAAACCGCTTTCAAATTGAAGAGGGTTTTTTAGCTTTTATTCAAAAACAGCTCGAGGAGGTCCGTATCAATGCTTTTGTAGAAGCGTTGACCCACGTTGAAGAAATCACCCCCTTCCTCGACCAATGGCTAGAAGAAGAGGATGACGCACAAAAAGCATGAGACATTTTTCACATCTTCTGCCGAAGAGACGTTTCACATCGGATCGCAATTGGGAAAAGAGCTAAAGCCTCCTTGCGTCGTTGCCTTTTTTGGTGATTTGGGGGCTGGTAAAACAACGTTCATCCGCGGCGTAGCTTCTTCTCTGGGCATAGAAGAGCAAGAGGTGTGCAGCCCGACATTCGCCTATCTGCATATTTATCAAGGGACTCATAGCCTTTACCACTTCGATCTCTACCGCATTCCCTCAGAGGAAGAATTCATCGCAGCGGGATTTGACGAGTTTTTGCACGCAGGTGGCATTTGCTGCATTGAATGGTCGGAAAAGATCGCCTCTTTTTTATGCAGCCAAAAGGTGTACAAAATTTCTATAGCGGCCCGAAGCGAGACCACTAGAGAAATACGCATTGAGTTTTAAGTATGGAAAAAGTTCTGTTTTCTCAGGCACACTTTATCGCTTCTGCTTTTGAGGAAGATCAATTCCCTCAGCTGCGGGATGCGCGGGGAGCTGATTTGCCCGAAATTGCCTTTGTGGGTCGCTCAAACGTCGGCAAATCCTCCCTCATTAACTCCCTGCTTAAAAAACAAAAATTGGCTAAAACTTCTTCAACTCCTGGAAAAACGCAATCCATCAACTTTTACGCCGTCGATCAGCGCCTGCTTCTCGTCGATCTCCCCGGCTATGGCTATGCACGCGTTCCCAAAGCAACAAAAGAAAAGTGGTCTCATCTCATCGATGCCTACTTGGAGCAAAGACCGCAGCTGCGCTTAATCCTGTTTCTTCTCGATGCGCGGCGCGAACCCACAGAACAAGATCGCACCTTTATGCAGTGGGCCGCACATCGCCGCATCCCTCTATTGCTCATTTTAACAAAAGCGGATAAACTAGCTAACCAGGAACATCTGATGGATAAAAAAACACTGCTCGGCGAGTTACCTTATTTGTATTATTCTGTAAAAGACGCTCGCTCGCGCGTGCATCTCATTCAACAGATCAACTTCTTTTTTACTTGAAGAACTCATGGGAATGCTCAATAAAGAATTATTCGTCTGCCTCGACTGCGAAACGACGGGATTGGACTTTGAAAAAGATCAGATCATCGAAATCGCCCTTGCGCGATTTAATTTTGATCAAGTTCTCGATTCCTTCGAAACACTGATCGATCCGCAAATGCTCATTCCCGAAGCCTCCACTGCGATTCACCACATTACGGATCTCATGGTGCAAGGAAAACCTACTATCGCCTCCCTACTTCCTAAAATTATGGAATTCGTCGGCAAAAATATCATTGTGGGACATGGGATAATGACGGACATCACCTTTTTGAGCAATGCGGCCAAAAGACACAACGTCCCTTCCCGATTGTCATCTCATCCCTTTATCGACACCCTTCGCTTGGCGCGTTTATACGGCGAGAGCCCTACGAATTCCCTGGAGATGCTTCGCAAGCATTTCAACATTGAAGATGAAGGTGCGCACCGGGCGATGAACGACGTCATCGTCAACGTCGAGGTATTTAAATATCTCTCTCGCCACTTCAAAACAACTGAACAGATGATCGAGAGGCTGAAAAGTCCGATTTTGTTAAGGGCCATGCCGCTCGGAAAATTTAAAGGCCGCCCTTTCTCGGAAATTTCTCTTGAATACTTGCTGTGGGCCTCGCATCAAAAATTCGACCAAGACCTTCTCTTCTCCATAAAGATGGAGTTAAAAAAGCGCAAACGCGGCTCGCAATTCGGTCAATCCACCAGTCCCTTTGCAAATCTATGAATAAATTAAAATTACAAGATCTCGATCTTGCAGGAAAAAAAGTGCTCATGCGCGTCGATTTCAATGTCCCTATGGACAAAGAGGGAAACATTACCGATGACACGCGCATCCGCGAAGCCTTGCCCTCTATTCAACACACCCTCAAATGCGATGGCTCGCTCATCTTAATGGCGCATCTGGGCAATCCTCAAAAAGAGACAAAAACACATCTCTCTTTGAAACCTTGCGCATCAGCCCTCTCTACTCTTTTACACAGGGCCGTGCTCATGGCAAGCGATTGCATAGGGCCGCAGGTGCAAGCCGAGGCCGCTGCTTTAAAAAAAGGGGAGATCCTTCTGCTTGAAAATGTGCGCTTTCACGCCGCTGAAGAAAAGCCCTCGCTGGATCCGCATTTTGCCAAGCAGCTCGCCTCGCTCGGCGATATCTATGTCAACGACGCTTTCGGCTCCGCCCATCGCGCCCACTCCTCTACCTTTACCATTGCGCAGTATTTCCCCGGAAAAGCAGCCGCAGGATTGCTCCTGCAGAAAGAAACGCACGCTCTTAAATCGCTTCTCTTCCATCCTAAACATCCTTTTTACGCTATTATTGGAGGCGCTAAGATCCTCTCTAAGATAGGCGTGCTCGAGGCCCTATCCGAAAAAGTCGACGCCCTGTTTGTCGGCGGCGGCATGGCCTACCCTTTCCTCAAAATGCAAAACATCCCCATCGGCGACTCTATTTGCGATTCTGCTGCGACTTCTTTAGCACGAACATTTTTTACCCACTGCGCGCAAAGAAAACTACCCTTGCATCTTCCCAAAGACTTTGTGATCGCCAACGCTTTTGCTGACGACGCGCAAAGACAAATCGTAAACCGCGAGCAAGGCATTCCCGAAGGGTGGCAAGGCATGGACATCGGCCCTCAAACACTCCACGAATGGCAAGGCCTTTTAAAAAATGCCGCGACCATTTTTTGGAACGGCCCCCTCGGTGTCTTTGAATTTCCCCATTTTTCTCAAGGGACCAATGCCATCGCACGCACCCTCGCCGCGCTGCCCGCCATCACTGTGGTCGGCGGAGGGGACTCACTAGCAGCTATCAACCACCTGCATCTCGCCTCGGATTTTACCCATATTTCCACAGGCGGGGGCGCCTCGCTGGAATTTATTGAAAAGGGGCATCTTCCCGGCATCGACGCCTTAACAGATGTATTGTCAAATAATGGCGAATAGTTATAATTAAGGGCATCCTTACAAAAAGAAAAATAACTTAAATTTTTTAATTTTTTTAAGGATTTATCTCAACCAGGCGGCATATGTCACCGGAGAAAGGTTTTGGCAAGATACGCGCTTATCTATGGCCGATCCGCCGTGACGAGTTTAAAAAATTTATTCCCACGTTACTTATTTTTTTTTCCGTGGGATTTAATTATTCCCTTTTACGCGCTATTAAAGACGCCCTTGTCGTCACGGCTCCCTCCTCTGGGGCGGAAGCATTGCCCTTTTTGAAGGTATGGGCCATTGTTCCTTGCGCCCTCCTGTTTACTTTTATTTTTACACGCGTCTCCAACCACTTCTCTAGGGAAAAAGTGTTTTACGTCATGATGAGCATCTTTATCGTGTTCTTCACCTTGTTTATCCTCGTCCTCTATCCCTTTCAAGACGCGCTGCACCCGCACAGCTTTTGCGACCAGCTGCAACAAATGCTCCCCTTGGGCTGCCAGGGATTTATCGCCCTCTTCCGCAATTGGACCTTCACGCTCTTTTACGTGATGTCGGAGATGTGGAGCACCATCATTATGACCGTGCTTGCCTGGGGATTTGCCAACGACGTCACCTCCGTTAGCGATGCGCGGCGCTATTACGGCCTTTTGGGGATCAGCATCAACTTGTCCGGCATAGCCGCCGGGTGGGTAGCGACCAGCATGTCGCAGAATGCCTATATGCCTCTGATCCCCTTTGGACAGGATGCCTGGGGACAATCCGTATTCTTTTTAAACTCCATCATCATCTTTGTTGCCCTCTGCTGCATGGGCCTCTACCGCTATCTCCACAAACAGGGCCACGGCTATAACTCGCCCACTTTCCATGCGCAAGATGAGGGCAAAGTGAAAATGGGACTGCGCAAAAACTTTGCTTATCTCGCAAAATCCAAATATTTAATTTCCATCGCCTTGATCGTCGTGATGTACAACATCGCCATTAACCTCGTCGAGGTAGTGTGGAAAGACCAAGTCAAACAGCTCTACCCCAATCCTGCAGACTTTAATGCGTACATGGGGCAAGTGCTCGTATGGATTGGCATTATTGCCACCACCACTAGCATTTTTGTCTCAGGCACTGTCATTCGCCGCTTTTCCTGGACTACGAGTGCCCTCATCTCCCCTTTGATCTTGCTCATTACCGGCATTGGATTTTTCTTCTTCTTTTTCTTTAAAGATTCCAGCTTTGCCGCATTTTCCACCCTCCTCGGCACATCGCCGCTTATCCTCTGCGTCTTCTTTGGCTCCCTGCAAAACTGCCTTGCTCGAGCTTCCAAATACACTGTCTTCGATGCGACCAAAGAACTCGCCTTCATCCCCCTTAGCAAAGAGTGCAAACTCAAAGGCAAAGCCGCTATCGACGGCGTAGGTTCCCGTGTCGGGAAATCGGGCGGCTCACTCATCCACCAAAGCCTGCTCATGCTATTTGGCACCGTCTCTTTGAGCACCCCATACGTCGCCGTGATTTTGCTAGTGGCCATCACCGTCTGGATGTACGCTGTGCGCGCCCTCGGCAAGCGCTTTCACGTGCTCTCTACTCAGCAGGAAACCATCAACGTCCCCGACGAAGAGGCCGCCACGCTTCAGCCTACCCTCGCCACCACCCACAAGTAGCACTCGTCTGTAAAGTGATTTATTGAAAAACATAACATTTTTATATATTATTATTTAATAATAATTTTGCAAAATTACCGCTTTTTATTTAGGTTTATAATGCAAATTAAAAAGATAATATTTCATAATAATTTTAAATTTATAGCATATTTTTTGCAAAAAATCACGTTTTCAATTGACTTTAAAAAAAATAGCATATAATAATATTTTTTAATTTAAATTCGGAGAATAAAAACCAATGACTTCAAGTCCAATAACAAATAGATCTTCTTCCTCTTCCCCACTACTGCCACCCCCCTCTAAACCCGAGTCTACCGAAGAGGACAGCAATTCCTTTTCTTCGAGTTCATCTAGTAACTCTTTCCCAACTTCTTCCAGCTCAAGCACGACTCAGAGTCTATCTAAAACCAGTCCTGATTTTTTTAACCGTTTACCTTTAACAGTGTTGACTCATTGTGCTGAAATGGCTGGTCCTCATTGGATAGAACCCTGTAACCATTCTAGCCAACAAGCAACTCAGTACATCCATAAAAAATTCGTTAACGTCTACGCGCAAGACTCAAGACTTAGACCGATGGTTACCCGATTCACTATTATTGCCCAATTCACTTCTGATAGTTCTCTAAGAGATTTTGATGGGCCTCTAAGCGATATTTCTAAGCCTATAAGCGAGAAAGATTATACCTTGATTTTCAAAAGGACAAGAGGTGAAGTCTTAAAACGAGCTAAAGCACTCACAGTTGCTGTGCCCGGCGATTCTAGAGATGCCAATCTCCAAGATGTGATGACAGGCGTTGAAACTCAGAACTTTATTTCTTTTTTTAAAGGACTCTGCGACCATCACATTCCTCTATGTGACACAAGCGCTAGAGAAGGAGGAAGCTGTGGCCATATTATTCCTAAAGAACGATGTCCTAATCCCGCTGAATTAACAGGGAAGACACCTGAGCAATCCGCAAATTTAAGATCTCTCTTTAGAGACGTTCTCTGAATTTGGATAGCCTGCTTTGTGATGGATTTTTCTCTATTCAGAGAACGTTTCTTAGTTAAAAAAACTCCAGCGCATGCCTAAAATGTCTTGGTAGAAGACGGATTCCGCAAAGACATAGCCGATGAGCGAGAATAATAGGCAGCAGACCACTGTCAAATAGAGCAGGGGGCGAAAGGCACCTAAAAGATAGGCGAGGGTAAAGCTTAAAATAAAAAATAAAGCGTCTAGGGCCAAGGCGTACGCAGTGGGAAATTGCATCAGAGATCCCACACAGCCGCAAGGCAGTTTAAGAACGCACCAATACAGCGAGTAGCCCCCCCAAGCAGCAAATAGCACACAGGCCATCAGCCAGGTGAGAAAATAGCCACGGAAAGCAAATAAAAGAATAATGATTGCCACTTCAAAGCAGCTTGTTAAAAAATCTAGTTGTTTGAGCTTTTCAGAGGGGAAAAAAAATTTTCCATAAGCAGCTATCCCTAAAAAGATAGAAATAAATATAACTATCAACAGAGTGGCCCGCTTTAAAGCGGCTGAATGTTTAGGGGTTCCGAAGAAATTCAACAAAAATCTACCCATTCTGCTTTCCACTTTTGCTTTGTTATACTTAATACAATAGACTCAAAATAAAATACATGAATATGGTATAACAGGAAACAAATCCCTCGATTTTATTCGGATGGTTCATTGCATGGAGAAAATAGTCAGTATCATTGCAGAGCACGCCCAGCACGCGCATTGGTATGTATTTTTTGCTATCCTGCTCGCCGGGCTGAATATCCCCATCAGCATCGATATCGTCATTTTGATGAGCGCCTTTCTCTCCGCTGCCATTATTCCCGAACACACTCTCTATCTTTTTTTGAGCTGTCTCTTCGGCTGCTACTTTTCCGCGTGGCTAGCCTATTGGCTGGGGCGCTTGCTCGGCGGAAAACTTTGCAAAATGAGCTGGTTTGCTAAATTCCTCAGTCCTCAGCGCCTGGAGAAGATGAAAACATTTTACGAGAAATATGGCTTTGCTGCGCTAATCGTGGGGCGCTTCATCCCTTTTGGAGTGCGCAATTGCCTATTCATGTCCTCGGGAATGAGTAAAATGCCCTTTGGAAAATTTGCTTTAATAGATGCCTTTGCGTGCACCTTGTGGTGTTCGGTCGCTTTTTCCATTTTTTACATTCTAGGACAAAATTATCAGCTTATCTGGCATTATCTGAAGGCTTTTAATCTCATTGTTTTTAGCGCTTTCAGTGTGACGGTAATTGGCTTTATTTGGTATAAGAGTAGAAAGAGACTCAAAACCAAGTGCTAATTTCCGGATGCAGATCCTAGTGGGCTATGTTAAGTTTATCTAATAGTTTATCTTTACTACGAGCCCCCTTGGCTTTTCTATTCCTCATTGAAAATGTTACGTGCAGGCTGATCGCGATTTTTCTCGCCATGCTCACCGATAGCATTGACGGGTATCTCGCGCGCAAGCGACGGACGACAACGCAGTTTGGCGCGATTCTAGATCCCGCTATGGACAAATTTTTTGTTTTCTTCGCCCTCATTATCCTCTTTGCAGAGAGCAAGATCGGGCTATGGCAGGGATGCGCCATGGTGGCCAGGGATTTTGCGCTGTGCATTTTTGGACTCTATGTCAGCCTCTCTGGACAATGGCACACCTACGAGTGCAAAGCGCTCCGGTGGGGGAAAATTTCAACCGCACTGCAATTTCTCGTGCTCATAGGACTAACTGTGGGATATCAGTCCCCCAGCTATCTCTATCTCATCTTTGTTCTTTTTGGCGTGCTGGCATTCATTGAATTGCTGGGAATGAAAAAGGCCGCCGCTGCCGCTAAAGGAGAAAAAATCTAGAGACGTTCTTCTTTGATGGCGCGTTGCAGAAGAGATTTCACGACATCGCGCGGGTTTGCTCCTTCGTAAAGAATGGCGTAGACGCCTTGCGTTATGGGCACTTCGATATGCGCTTTTTGCGCGAGCTGATAAGCAGAGACGCAGGTATAAGCGCCTTCTACCACCATGCCGATTTTTTCTTGTGCTTCTTGGGGCGAGAGTCCTTCGGCGATCAAGCGGCCGAACATGTAATTGCGGGAGAGCTTGGAAAGGCACGTCACACAGAGGTCGCCCATGCCCGATAGGCCATTGAGAGTTTCAGGATTGCATCCCTTGGTGATCGACAGCTTGCGCATCTCGTGCAATCCGCGCGTCATCAAGGCCGCTTTGGTATTGTCGCCAAAGCCCAAGCCATCCGCGATGCCGCTGGCAATGGCCATGATATTTTTCAGTGCGCCGCCGAAGGCCACGCCATTGATATCGACATTGGGATAGACGCGAAAGTAGGGCGTGTTGAAAACATCGACGACTTTTTTACTCAATTCGGAATCGTAGGCTGCGCACACAACGGAGCTGGGAAGTCTTTCCATCACTTCATCGGCGAGGCTGGGACCGCTGAGGCACGAGATTTTTTTCTTCATCGCCTCACCTAAGACTTGCACGACGACCTCGGGCAGCAATAGCCCGCTGTTTTGCTCAATGCCTTTGGAAGTGATGACGATGGGACAATGGATGCCGCCCAAAGCAAGCACTTGTTCAAAAACAGGGCGAATGCCTTTAGAGGTAACAGATTCGACGAGAAGATCAATTCCTTGCAATGCATGTTTTAAATCGCTGGTAAATTCAACCTTTTCATCCGCTTTGATGCGCGGCAACTTAGGATGTTCTCTTTTCTTGCTCAGGGTTTTGGCAAACTCGGGGTTTGCCGTCCACAAAACAACTGTATTTCCCTTTGAGGCAAGCAGCGAAGCTAAACAAAAGCCCCACGTTCCCGCTCCTAAATAACCAATGTGCATGACATCCTAAAAGCTTTCAAAATACGATACCAAAATTTAATCGAGACTCTCAACAGTAATGTAATCGCACTGCTTGAGCGTGCGCCCCCGCATGGAGCGTTTAAGCGTTTCAGTGGGATAATAAAAGGCGGGATCCAGCTCGAAATCAAAATCGGGAGCGGGAAGACCGGAGAGCTCAGTATAGATCTGTTTGTTAAAGTGCACAAGAGCCTCTCGCGCCGTGGCAGGGCTCTTATCGCCATTTGCGTTTTTAATAGGCGCGTAAGTGCACTCGCGCGGATAGAGGAGCGCTGCGCTGCTTTTGGCAAACTCGAGCAGATCGAACTGGAAGGTTTCGCACTTTAATACCTCCATGCGCTCTGAAGGCTTTGAGGACAGGGATGCCATCTTGGAAGCGAGATGCCAGGGCAATTCGCATGCATTATCTGCATAAAGATCGCCTATAAACCCCATTCTAAAACAAAATAGTCCGGGGCTAGCAAAGAGATAGTCTTGCGAACGCTCGGGAGAAAATTCCAAGTATTCGATCACTTTGAGTCGCTCGTTTTCTTGCACGACGACGCCCATTTTTTCCTCGCTAGAGAGCCTTTTGACGACTTTCATCCCGATATCCACAGCATTGCGGATGGTAAAACCGATAAACTCGCTATCAAAAGGATCTGCTAAGGGATTGTCTATAAAAATGACATTAATCCACTCCACGCCCTCTTGACGCCACTTGTTCCACAATCCTTGGGCGTAAAAACTTTTGAGCGCATTGCCATTGCCATCGGGGCCAATAGCAAGCACCCCTGGACTCTCCACTAGCCAATTGCCCTTATGATCGATAAAGGGCAGCATCTCCTGCGTAAAAAAGCTCAGCTGCGCGGGATCCAATCCAAACAGCGCATTTTCTGCAAAAAATGCTTGCGTCTGCGCATGATTGGCCGAAGAGGTCATGATTGTTACGGGCAAAGGCCGCTGGGCTTTTTTGCCGGCGCACACCACGCGCTCGCAGAGAAATTGAAACAGGCTTTTTCCTTTAAAGGGGGAAATGGGGAGCATTCCTTTGGGCACTGCGCCATTCAGACGGCTCGCCTGCCCTCCCGCTAGGATCACGCAGCCGGCCTTCCCTTCGCGCAGCGCTGTTTCGCCAAGCAGCTTATCGGATGCGCAACCCGAAGCGAGCGCAGAGAGAAGCGGCCGGCATGCAGAAAGATCTCTCTCTTGCTTATTGTGAAGAAGGGCCTGCTGTTTTTTTAAAATCTTTGGGCCATACGTTTTGAGAGTGTCCAAAAAAGCGCGACAGTGCAGAGGCGTTAGAGAGTCCAGCCCTAAAGCCAAATGCGGCTGACCCAATTGCTCTAAATAGGCGTGTATCTCTTTTAACATAAGGCACGGGTTTTGCGGAGTTGCTCCATCACGTCATCGACGGAGAGCGTGCGCAAATCCCCATTGTCGGCAATTAAGGGATGGTGGCGCAGCCTGGGATTGGGCGATAATACTTTTTGCCTTAAGACGCCCTGTTTGGGATCTGCCCAGAGCGAGACGATGTCGATGGGAAAAGCAGCATCAACGTAATAGGTCATCGATAACACCCCCGAATCGGGGACGAGCAGCACGCGGCAGTAGTTCTTAATAATGGAGAGCATGTCGCATAGAGAGGTTTTGCCGCGCAGATCGCAAATGCCCTTTCCTTCAAACGCGGGATAGGGGGCAAAGCCAAAGAGGATGATCTCCACATTTTGCTCAAAGACAATTCTCTGCAAGAATGCCTGCCAAAATTCCAGGGGCCAATTCTTTTCATAGGCATACTGCGTTTCGGTTTGAATGTGCACGCCGATATACGCCTTTTCTTTGGGGAGGGAAAAACGTTCTGCGAGGGCATCCCAATCGGGATTCCATACAAGCTTCGGCGTCAATTTGCCCAATTGCCACAGGAGCCAGCGCGTGGGATCGGGTTTTTCTAAAATGACATCGAAATGCGAACGGTCTAAGCCCTGTTTTTGCAAAGTGGCGTCCAAATCAAAAGGCCTTCCTCGCTTCCATTCAGAATCGATTACTGTAGAGATAGAAGGAAGCATCTGAAATCCGTCGGCTAAATCGGAGCGCGTGATAAATGTAATACTCGCATCGGGGATAAAGGAGCGGATGCGATGAGTCAGCGCATAAAGGCCCAAAGGAATGTCTCCCAGCCCGCGATTCCAGCATATCAAGAAGCGCTTGCCACCCTTCTTTTTAGCTTTCTTCAGCTGTTGATCCAAAGGGTTGATCCCGTATCGTCTCCACAAATACTTAAACACAAGCTCCTCAATCTATGATGGTTAATCTGGATGACTTTTTTGCCAAAGCCTTCTTCACGGCAACGTACACTTCCTCTGCTTCGATCTCTTTCATGCACCTAAAGTCGACAGGGCAAATGCGCTGATAGCAGGGAGAACAGCGCACGTGTTTGTGGATCACTCCCCCTTGTTGCGAATAAGGCCCGGTGACAATCTCGCTCGTCGAGCCAAACAGCGCGACAAGCGTCGTTCCCAGCGCGTCGGCGATATGCATGGGACCGCTATCGTTTGTCAACAAGACATCGCAGTGGCTGATAAGGCTCGCCAGCTCTCTTAAAGCCGTCAATCCTGCTAAGTTGATGACGCGCGAGGGCAAGCCGCGGCAGATCTCTTTGCAAAGCGCAACGGTCGCCTGATCGCCGAAGAAAACGATATACATATCTTTGTCCGACAACAGCCGCTCGACCACCTCGCGGAATCTCTCCGGAAGCCAGCACTTGGCAGAACCGTAGGTCGCACCGGGATTAATGCCGATCAAAGGCGCCTGTTCAGGCACGCCGCTTTGCCGCAAGAGCACGCGCGCCTCTTCAATCTCGTTTGCTGAGAGATACAAGCGCGGAGCAGTGGCAGATACTGGGATTCCCAGCTGCTCCAAGAGGATCTTGTACGTCACAACCAGGTGCTGATTTTGAATGTTCGCCGGGAATGATGTACTATGAGTTAAAAGCCATTTTCTCCCATTGCACTCATATCCCAGGCGGTGGCGCACTCGGCCCACCCAAAACCACCAGGCGGAAGAAAAGGAATGTGTCAATAAAATCCCTAAGTCGTAATGCCCCTGCCGAAGCTTTTCAATAATATTACGCCTTTCGCTGCGCCGCCCAAAAACGCTTGTTTTGCTAAAACAAAACAGCTCGTCAATTTCAGGATCTTCTTTGAGAAGTTCGCAGATGGGCGAGCGGCACATGGCTGTAATGCGCGCTGCAGGATATGCTTTTCTTAAGTCGGAGAGGATCGGCGTAGCCATAACCAAATCCCCAATCCAATTGGGCATGCGTACTATGATGTTTTCTACTTTTTCCGAGAACTCCATTTCACACAAACCTATTTCACAACCACCGGATTCACACCAAGACGCCTTGCTAAATTTTTTAATTTTGATATACTCTTCGCCGCCTTGTCCATTTTCATGAGATTTTTCATGAATGTGCAAAAATCCAACGACAGGCTCCAAGCATAGCATCTCGGATGAGATTTTGTATATTATGTAAAAAAAATTTTACTCTCACTATCATTTGTTAAAAGCATGGTATGAAAAAAGAGACCTCTCCCATCATCTTCGGCATAGACCCCGGGACGCGCAGCACGGGTTACGGAATCATTCAAGCGGCCTATCCCCGCATGCACGTACTCGATTTTGGATGCATCCGACCCCCGCCGCACCTCGATACCGCGCAAAAATATCTCACCCTCTTCAACGCTCTAGATCTGCTTTTAGAAAAATATTCCCCGGATTACGTCGTCGTAGAGTCGCAATTTGTGTATAAAAATGTGCAAAGCGCCCTGAAATTGGGCAAAGCACAGGGAATGGCACTGCTCGCCGCCGCGCGCCGCAGCATCTGCGTACGCGAAGTCGCCCCTAAAAAAGCCAAGCTCGCTGTCTGTGGCAACGGCTCTGCAAGCAAGCAACAGGTGCAGAAAATGATCCAGCTGCTCTTACACCTGCCCTCCCTCCCGCAACCCGAAGATGCCGCCGATGCCCTGGCACTTGCGATTGCCCTTGCGCACTCTTTAACCCATCCCCTAGGAAAAAATTATGTTTGAATACATCAAAGGCACTCTTACTAAAACATCCCCTTCTACCGCAATCATCGACATTCAAGGATTAGGCTACCGGTTGCACATTCCTCTAAACAATTACGGCAAACTTCCTCAGATAGGCGCCCAAGTTTTATTTTACATCTCCACGGTGATTCGCGAAGACTCGCATAAATTTTTTGGATTTTTGACCCAGCAGGAAAGAGATCTTTTTGAAAATCTCATCGCTATCTCGGGCATCGGTCCCAAAACAGCGCTTGCCCTCATCGGCCACATGGAGCTTTGCGAGTTGCAGGCGGCCATCGCTCAAAGCAATGTCTCCTTAGTTTGCAAGATCCCCGGCATAGGCAAAAAAACCGCCGAGCGCCTGATCATAGAGATGAAGGATAAAGTTTTTATCCCGCTCGACACCCCCGACTACGATCCCCCCCTGCAACAGCCGCGCGTGATTGCCGACGCCATCAGCGCGCTCATCCATCTCGGCTACAACAAGGCCCAATCGCAAAAAGCCGTCCAGTTTGCACTTAAGCACACCAGCACCGAGCCCGAGCTCGCCCAACTCATCACCAGCGCCCTCCGCCACATGTGAAAAATTAATCACTTGTATATGGAACTGATTGTCTCTTTGAGTTGTTTTTGAAAAGCAGGAAGATATTCTCTAACAGTCTTCCAAATAATATCATGATCGACGTCAAAGTAAGCGTGGATTAGTCTGTTTTTCATACCAATAAGTTCTTTCCAAGGAAAATAATGGAATTGTTTTTTTGTTTTATCGGAGATTTTGTTAGCAGCTTCTCCAATGATTTCTAGTTCTCGCAAAATGGCAGATAGGAGTAGTCGGTCTTTATCTAGAGATTTTCTTGTTTTTCCTTTAACAAAGGAAAGAATCGCTTCTGCCGAGTCGAGCATATGTTTGAGGCGAACGATATCTTTACTTTCCATAGATAGTTTTTGCTTTAGCTAACACATCATTTCTGAAATAAGGACTTAAATCATTGGGAGTTTTTAAGTCTACGGGATATCCAATTATTGCACTTAATTCGGATTCCATTTTAATTAAATTAAAAAGATGAGGAACATGTTTCTTTTCAAACCTTACGAGAACATCGACATCGCTTTTTTTTTTAAAACTTGGAGTTAAGACGGAACCAAAAAGTGCTAAATATACAATATGATATTTTTTGCAAAAACTATTGATCTTGTTTTTTTGCAAGTGGATTGGAAGGTTGCCCATCTTAAAAACTCTTTTTCTTTTATTTATAGCAGTTCTTGCTATTTAAAAGACGAGTGAAACCTACTATAATAGTAATAAAAAAAATATTATCGTAGCTTTGCACATTTCTGTGCGATACCGTTACCAGTCCGCTGTCCGTATTTTCGGTGAACGAAGACTCTGATCGGTATCGCAGAGTAATGCTTGTTTATTGAGGGGAATTGGGGTATTCTGGTTGGGGATTTTATGGGCGAGTATATTCACAGAGCATATGTGGCGGGGGAAACCGTGGCGGCCATTGCTACCCCTCCTGGGGAAGGCGGCGTCGCGATCATCCGCATTTCCGGAAGGGAGGCGATCGCTGTGGCGGAAAAGATCTTTTCCGGCCCCGTGCGCTCCTTTAAAACGCATACAGCGCATCTGGGGAAGATTGTCGATGCACAAGGCCGCTACGTCGACAAAGCGTTGTTGCTCGTGATGCTCGGCCCCAACTCTTACACGGGAGAAGATACCGTCGAGATCCACTGCCACGGAGGCTCGCTCGTCTCACGCAAGGTTTTGGAGACGGCACTGCAAGCGGGCGCTCGCGCGGCTGAGCCTGGAGAATTCACATTCAAGGCTTTTGTTAACGGAAAGATCGACCTCGCGCAGGCGGAAGCGGTACAAGAGCTGATCTGCGCTAAAAACGAATTGGCGCTGCATGCCGCCGAACAGCAGCTGCGGGGCCGTTTGTCTAAAAAGATTGCCGATTTTCAAAAAAAGCTCATCGAAATCGCCGCAATTTTAGAAGCATGGGTGGATTTTCCCGAAGAGGACCTTGCCTTTGCTCCTATGGAAGAAGTGCTCGGCCAACTGCAAGAGATGCGCGAGAAATTGCACAGGCTCACACAAACTTTTCACGAGGGGAAAATAGTCAGCACTGGACTCGCGCTTTGCCTGATCGGTCCGCCCAATGTTGGCAAATCTTCCCTGATGAATGCGCTTTTGGGAAAGGAAAGGGCGATTGTGACCGCTATCCCCGGCACCACACGCGATCTGTTGGAAGAGGAGATGCGACTTGGCAAGCTGCACGTGCGCCTCATCGACACCGCCGGTATTCGCAATACGGAAGAGATCATCGAACAAGAAGGCGTGCGCAGATCCAAATCAGCCATGCAGCAGGCCGACCTGATTCTTCTGGTTTTGGACGCCTCGCTGGAAATGTGCGCAGAAGGCAAGGCTCTTTTAGACGACGCACCGCGAGACAAAACGCTCTTGATCTGGAATAAAATAGATCTACCTGCAAATGCAGCGCCGCGTTTGGATTTCCCCTACTCTGCGCGTATCTCGGCCAAAGAGGGAACTGGATTGGAAGAACTCAAAGAGCAGATCGATCGCATCATCTGGAACCAAGGCGCGCCGTCCAAAGAAGAAATCGTGATCACTAACGTACGCCACCAGCAAGCGATTAAAAATGGGATAGACGCGTTGGACCTCATCATCACAGGACTTAAAAGCGGCGTCTCGCCAGAATTTGTCTCGATGGATATGCGCGTCCTGCTTAAGGAATTGGGAACCATTTTAGGCACCAACATTACGGAAGACATTTTAACAGCTATCTTCTCTAAATTTTGCATTGGAAAATGAATAAAAAAAAACGCGCCGCCTTCATACAAGCCACACTCAATGCACTGTTTCCCCACCCGGCCATTCCGTTAAAGCATAAAGACGCCTACACTCTTTTAATCGCTGTTCTTCTCTCCGCGCAGTGCACGGATCAGCGGGTCAACAGTATTACTCCTCTGCTATTTGCCAAAGCGCAGACCCCCGAGCAGATGACCACATTGAGCGTTGAGGAAATCCTGGAGATCATTCGGCCCTGCGGGCTGGGACCTACAAAAGCCAAGGCAATTTGGAAACTATCCGATGTGATCCTGAAAAAACATAAAGGCAAAGTGCCTGCGAGTTTTGTCCAACTGGAAAAGCTGCCGGGCGTGGGCCATAAAACTGCATCGGTTGTGATGTCTCAAGCCTTTCATAAGCCCGCCTTTCCCGTAGACACGCATATTCACCGTTGCGCCAAACGCTGGGGCTTAAGCATAGGCGCTTCAATTGAGCGCACCGAGCGCGAACTAAAACTCCTCTTTCCCAAAAAGACATGGAATAAAATCCATTTGCAGATGATCTACTTTGCCAGAAAGTATTGTCCTGCTCGTGGACATCGCCTCGAAGAGTGTCCCATCTGCAAAGGGTTACTCCCTAGAGGCAATGCCTAAGGATTGCCCAAAGAGGCCAAGTGTTTCGATCTTTTGTTGCGACGCCTCTACCAGATCTGTATCGAAAATGATGGCATTAGGCTTGAAGAGCAGAATGATGCACGATCCGCCAAAGGAAAAATACCCTTTCTCGTCTCCCTTGCAGGCGGGATATCCCGGCGTGAATGTTTGATGAATGGTCCCGACATTCGTAGCTCCGACCTCGATAAAGAGGACGGGGCCGAATAGAGTAGTCTCCAAACGCGTCGCCACGCGTTTGTTTTCGCTGAGAAAATCGATATTGCGCTTTAGCGCGATAGGATTGACGGAGAAGAGAGGGCCGGGAATGTTCTTCGGGATTCCTGGAAGGCATTCGCAGGGAAAGTGAAAGCGATGGTAATCCGTGGGGCACAGACGCGCGATCACCATAGAGCCGCCTTGATAGGATGCGGCCAAATCGCGGTCTGCCAAAAGCCTCTCTAAGGAAAACTTCTTGCCCTTCACCAAAAATCCATCGCATTGATCGATATTCTGATACACGAGATAGCGCCCATCCGCCGGGAGAATGGCGACATCATCGCCTGCCGCAATGGCGCGTGCGCATGTTTTAAGTTTGCGCGTGAAGAAATCATTAAAAGAGCGGTAAGACTCTACGGAATCTAAAAATTCAGAGGTATCCACCCCGAAGGCTTTGATAAAGGGGCGCACTTTGCAGCGGCTAAGGCGCGTCTTTTGCAAAAAGCCATAGACACGCGAAAGAAAGGGAAGATGCGCCACGCAAGGCAGCACGGCTGCCGAAAAGAGCCGCGAGGCAAAACTATCGCCATAGAGTAATTTAAGAAAAAAATGACCGTAGACCTTTTCCTTTTTTACCTGCTTTGTCGCGCGATCGATATAAGTAATATCTTCCATACTTTAGGGAGCTTTCACGCGATTTTTTCCTGCGATGGAAGAGAAGAATAGCAGCTCGTCGAGATAGTCTTGAGAAAAAAGGTATTCCAAGTGGTGCCCCTGAATGCTTTCATAGACCTGACGGGCGGTCCTGACCATGAGACTGGCATGCGCCTTTGTTTGATTTCCTTTTGCAAAGGCCTCTTTTTGCTTGCGAAAGTCGCACATGAGCTGGCGCATCTGCTTTTGCACCTCCAGCTGCTGGTGCGTGCTTTCCATAAGGCTATCGATTACTTTCACTTCATCTTTTTCCTGAAGGGAGTTCTGGGGTTCGAGAAGAGAAGATTGGGGAACCTGAACCATCCCTTCCGCATAAAGGGCGTAGGCTATAAAAATAAAAATGAAATTTGCTTTGCGCATATGTACAACTATAGCCATCTGCATTTGCGAATGCAATATGCAAAAAAACCACATAAAAATTTTTCTAATTGGGTTTGCCTTCAGAAAATTAAATGAAAATATGCTATACTGTAGCGCAGATCGATTATTAGGTAAGGTTTATCCGGCATGTTTGGTTTTTTAAAAAAATTGTTTGGTACAGCGCAAGGACGTCTTCTCAAGAAGTATGGAAAAATTGTCACCGAAGTCAATCGCCTGGAAGAGGGCCTGCGTTCTCTGTCCGACGAGGCACTGCGTCAAAAGACAGTAGAATTCCGCCAGCGTATAGAGCAAGGAGAAACCGTCGACCAGCTGCTTCCCGAAGCGTACGCCGTTGTAAAGAATGTGTGCCGCCGTCTGTGCGGAACCGATGTCCACGTTTCCGGATACGATCAAAAATGGGACATGATCCCCTATGATGTGCAGATCCTGGGAGCTATCGCCATGCACCACGGCGCCATCGCCGAGATGCAGACAGGCGAGGGAAAGACCCTTACCGCGGCGTTGCCGCTCTACCTCAATGCCTTGACAGGACAGCCCGTTCATCTCGTCACGGTCAATGATTATCTCGTGCAACGCGACTGCGAATGGGTCGGCGTTATTTTCCGATGGCTGGGTTTGACGGTCTCCGCTTTGACGAGCCAAACTCCGCATCACACGCGAAAAGAAATTTATGCCGCGGATATCGTTTACGGCACCGCTTCTGAATTTGGGTTTGATTATTTGCGCGACAATTCCATGGTGCAAAGCAGCGAAGAGCAGTGCCAGCGCGGCTACTACTTTGCCATCATCGACGAAGTGGATTCCATTCTCATCGACGAGGCGCGCACGCCGCTCATCATCTCAGGGCCCTCCTCCGTCTCGCATCAAAAGTATGATGAGCTCAAAGACGACGTCTCTAATCTCGTACGCCTGCAGCGCGATCTGTGCAATCGCCTGGCCACTGAAGGACGCAAGGTATTGGAAAAATTTGGCAGCCTCGAGGAAGAACAGTCGGCTCAGGTGCGAAAATTAAAAAAGGAAGAGGAGGAAGAGCAGACCGAAGCCTTCCGCAAGCTGTGGCTTGTCTCTAAAGGAATGCCGCACAATAAGGTCTTAAAGCGCCTGCGCGAAAATCCCGATTTGCGTGCAAAAATTGAAAAATGGGACACCTACTATTACTCAGAGCAAAATAAAGATGAGCGGGCGCAGACGCTGGCGGAACTATTTATCATCGTCGACGAGCGCTCCAATGAATTTGAATTGACAGACAAGGGAATCCTGTCATGGGCGGAAGAGACAAAGGACAAAGCGACGACGGATGAATCCCTCATGCTCGATTTGGGAGAGGAGTATGCTAAAATCGAACAGAATCCACATCTCTCCGAACAAGAAAAACTGCATCAAAAAGTCCTCCTGCGTGAAGAGGACGCCAAGCGCAAAGAGCGCGCGCACAATCTGCGCCAGCTGTTGCGAGCCCATTTGCTCATGGAGCGCGATGTCGATTATATCGTCGCTGAAAACAAGATCGTCATCATCGATGAAAATACCGGCCGCCCCCAACCCGGGCGCCGTTTCTCCGACGGATTGCATCAGGCCATCGAAGCAAAAGAGGGCGTGGCCATCCAGGGAGAGACGCAGACATACGCGACCATTACCCTGCAAAACTACTTCCGTATGTACAAGAAGCTATCTGGCATGACCGGCACCGCCATGACAGAGGCCAATGAATTAAAAGAGATTTATAAGCTCGAGGTCGTTGCCATTCCCTCTCACAAACCCTGCAAGCGCCTCGATCGCGACGATGAGATCTACATGTCGGAAAGAGAAAAATATAATGCCATTCTCAAAGAGATTCAGGAGATCCACCCGCAAGGCAGACCTATCCTTATCGGCACGGAGTCCGTCGAGGTCTCTGAAAAGCTGTCCCGTATTTTAAAACAGAACAAACTCGAGCACACGGTGCTCAACGCGAAAAATCACGCTAAAGAAGCAGAGATCATCGCCGAAGCGGGTAAAAAGAGCGGCATCACCGTTGCCACCAACATGGCGGGCCGCGGAACCGACATCAAATTAAAAGAGGGCATTGCGCAATCGGGCGGCCTACACGTGATAGGCACAACGCGCCACCAGTCGCGCCGCATCGACAGGCAGTTGCGCGGCCGTTCCGCACGCCAAGGAGATCCGGGCAGCTCCAAGTTTTTCGTCTCTTTCGAAGACTCTTTAATGCGCCTATTCACCTCGCCGCGCATCACCGTCTTCCTGCAGAGATTCCGCCCTCCGGAAGGAGAGGCGATTTCCGCCAAAATTCTCAACAAATCTATTGAGACTGCGCAAAAACGCGTGGAGCAGCGCAATTACACCATCCGCAAGCACACGCTCGAATATGACGACGTGATGAACAAGCAAAGAGAAGAGATCTACACATTCCGCAACGAAGTTCTGCACAGCGACGACTCTTTACACCTTGCGAAAGAGATTTTAGAAAGCCTCTGCGCACAGATGAGCCACCAATTTCTCCTCTCGCGCTCCTCTGCCGAAGGATGGAATCCGGAAGGCTATCGCCAATGGCTGCTCACGCATTTTCCCGTCGCCTTTGAAGCCAAGGAATTTGAAGATGACTATATGCAAGTAGAAGAGATCGAGCAATTGGCTGCAAACAAGGTGCGCACCGCATTCATCAACAAGATTGCTCTGGAAGAGGGAAAAATCCTCAAAGCGCAAGAGGCATTAGCAGCCAAAGCCACGCTGCGCATGGCACCGCTTGACATCTTAAAGCAGATCGTCCGCAGCATCTTGATCCGCAACATCGACAAGCTCTGGCAAGAGCATCTGCTCCAGATCGATTACTTGCGCACAGAAGTGCACCTGCGCTCCGTAGGGCAAAAAGATCCCCTCCTCGAATTCAAACACGAGGCGTTTGCCCTCTTTGACTCCTTAAGCCGCCGTATCAAGCAAGAAATCGCCCACGCCCTCTTTAAGTTTGAAATGGTCGTGCCCGAGGCCGCGCCCCAGCCCGTCGCCTTGCCGCCCCTGCGCCAGCGCCGTCCTCTGATCGATCTATCGCAACTGCCCGACCTCACCACCCCACCCGTCGCGGGCGAAGAGCCGGTTAATACCAATTCCGAAAAATAATTGCACATTTGAACGCGTCAAAGCGCCTAATTGCAATTGTTTTTCATAGTTTATCGAAATGCTGTTCCATATCTTTTGCTAGCTTTCTAGATAGTGTCGTCACAAGATCTCCGCCCATATAGCAATACACCTGATGTGGACTGCAGCCAAGAATGAGGCTGCATTCTTTGCATAACGTGTCGCTATTCCTCTCCAGCGCTTCAAATGTAAAAATGCATTTTCCACCAAAT
>DASXPV010000018.1:0-52824 GCA_036493355.1 Rhabdochlamydiaceae bacterium | reverse complement strand
TTTTCCTTTTGAAGGAAAGTCATGATCAAAATTCGATTAAACCAAGATCAAAGAGAAGCATTGAAAGTTCTCAGAAATACGCGTTCTTGCCTAAGCGAACGAGCACACTACATTCTTCTATCTGATGAAGGTTATGCTGTGAGAGACATTGCTCAAAGACAACGGGTATGACATATTCGTAATGAGTCGCTGCTTGATCATTTGCATCATGCGCATAATGGTACATGGTTTTTCCTTTTCAAATTTTTTAACTGCAGTGGTATAATGCGACCGTGAAAAAAAGTAAACAATTTTTAATCGCAAATGGGAATCTCTCCAGGAGGTTTCAGCATTTGGTCAGAAGATTTTGAAAGTAGACATTCTGCTTGATCGACTACAAATTGTGCGAAGGGTAATGCGGATGTAAAACCAGGAGAGACGGCATTGAGCACATGAAGAGAGGACTGATCTCCTTCAAGAACAAAATCGGTTTCTAGCCTGTTTTTGGAGATGTCATATAGTTGTGCTCGGATACCGGGTTTTCCCCAACGGCGGTATTGAGACTTCTTGACATTTTTTAGAAGTTTTTGTGCAAGAAAAACTATTTTGTGCCCCAGATATTTTTGGATTTCTTGAAAAGCGAGTGTTTTAAAGTCAAATGTCGAAGAGAAAAAAAGCTTTATGTGCCGTTTGGCGATATCAAAACATTCATCGCTTCTAAAGCCGGAGAGTCCTTGGTATTGTTCTCGCCATAAGACGGGAATAGACGTAGGGCCAATTTTGATCTGACCCGTATCTGTGATTGTGAAATGCACCCCAAGAAAAGGGTAATTTAGATTAGGTACGGGATAAATATGGGTGCGGATCGATCCGACAGGTTCATCTGAGTAGAGATAAAGTCCTTTGAAAGGAAGAATGCGATACTTTTTTGAGTAGCCAAAATCGAAGGCGATCTTATCGGCATACAATCCTGCCGCATTGATAACAAAATCTGCAGAGATTGGACCTGCTGTGGTTAGAACGCCAAAATTTGTTTTTCCTTTGTAACACGTATTGGTAAGTAGTGTAATGCCCTCTCGTAGGACATCTTGTTTAAGCGCTTGCACAACTTGTTCAGGATTTACAGAAGCAGTAGTCGGAGAAAATAAAGCCTTTTCAAATGTCAAAACCCGAGGTTCGATCTTTTCAGCCTCTTCGCGAGTGATAAGATGCAATTCAACTTCATTTGCCTGTGCGCGCCGCATTAGTTCGTCAAATCCTGTTAGCTCGCCCTCATTTTTTGCTACGACAAGTTTTCCACAGTTATTGATCTTAATATTCTTCTCTTTGCAGTATTCCTTTAAAAGCCGATTGCCCGCTTTGGAAAATTGCGCTTTAAAAGAGTCTGCTGAATAATAAAAACCTGCATGAAGTATTCCACTATTGCGCCCACTTGTGTGAAGCCCACAATCGGCTTCTTTTTCTAGGATGGCACAAGATACATCTGGTCTTCTTTTTTTAATTTCGCGCGCGATACTCAAGCCAATGATACCCCCACCAATAATCAGAAAATCATAACCTTTTTTAAACACCAACTGCCTTGTTAATATTTTTTTTTTATTTTAGACTATCGCACAGATTAGAATTGATTAAAAGTAAGGAGAATAGAACCTATGCGCATATTGATCTTGGGGGGAGCAGGTTATATCGGATCCCTGTTAACCCCCTATATGTTAGAAAAGGGATTCGAGGTAACAGTAGTTGACAATTTTATGTATAGACAAAATAGCCTTGCGGCTGCGTGTTACCATCCCCGTTTCTCCGTTTTTAATGGAGATATACGCGATCGAGAACTCATGAAACAGTTGATAGCTTGGGCAGATGTTGTGATTCCCTTGGCCGCTTTAGTGGGAGCGCCTCTTTGTGCAAAGGACCCATATACAGCTACAGCGATTAATCACGATGCTACTTTAGCGCTTATTCAAATGGTTTCCACGCAAAAATGGATACTTATGCCAACAACAAATAGTGCGTATGGAACAGGAGATAAAGACCATTTGTGCACGGAGAACTCTCCTTTGCAACCGATTTCTCACTATGCAGAGGCAAAAGTTAAAGTGGAACAGGTTCTTATGCAACATCCAAATGCGATTAGTTTTCGATTAGCTACTGTTTTTGGCATGTCTCCGAGGATGCGCACAGATTTGCTGGTGAATGATTTTGTCTATCGGGCAGTTCATGATAAAGCTGTCTTGTTATTTGAATCTCACTTTAAACGTAATTACATTCATATTCGTGACGTCTGTAAAGTATTTCTACATGGCATTGTAAATTTTCAGAAAATGAAAGGACAAATCTTTAACGTGGGACTCTCCTCTGCAAATTTATCAAAAAGAAAACTATGTGAGTACATTCAAAAACATATTCCCTCTTTTACTTTTCTAGACTCCTCAATAGGCAATGATCCCGATCAACGCAATTACATTGTTTCGAATGATAAAATTGAGGCGACAGGATTTAACCCCGAAGTTTCATTAGACGATGGAATTAAAGAATTGATCAAGGGATATGCCATGATTAGAAATTCTGTCTATGCAAATGTGTAGAGAAGTTCAACTGTAAAGCAATATGGAAATAATCATTCTAGCAGGTGGACTTGGAATGCGGTTGCGCTCTATTTGTGCTGACCGTCCTAAGCCTATGGTTACAGTTCAGGGAAAGCCATTTCTCGAACATCTCTTAGAATATTGGAAACAGCAGGGCGCTTTTCATTTTATTCTTTCAGTTGGTTATTTGCATCAAATAGTTATTAACTATTTTGGGACGAAGTATCAAGGTATCCCGATCGATTATGCGATTGAAAATAGTCCTCTTGGGACAGGAGGGGCGCTTTTGTACTCAATTGACTATTTGCATAATCCAGAATCTACATTTCTTGTATTAAATGGGGATACTTTTTTTAATGTTCCACTTCCCACTTTTGTGCACAAAGGCGATATTACTCTAGCGCTTTATAAAATAGAGAGCAATACCCGGTATCATGGGGTCACTTTGGATGAGAGCTACAAAATACAAAATATCGGGGCTGTAAATTCCAACCTAATCAATGGAGGGTGTTATTTGTTTCACAAAAGGAGCTTAAATGGATTTCAAACAAAAGAGCCAATTTCTTTAGAAAAAGAAATTGTCCCTATTTTAGTTAATCAAGGCCGTTGCTATGGTCAAATATTTGATGGTCTCTTTATTGATATTGGAATTCCTGAAGATTATGAAAGAAGCTATTTGCTTTTGTAGTTTTTAGCTCTTTTTTCGCACTATCCATAAATCGCCTTGTCTCCTGATTGGTAGATCATTATTTTTTAATGAAAAATCGTCTAACAATTCCCGAACATATTTCTTCCTCCCCATATTTCCACAAATAATGGATCCAGGTGGAAGAGCTTGATAGAATTCACGCAAATTTTCCGTAAAATTGAAGTAGTAGTGAGTTAAATCCATAAATAAACGCACGCTTTTAAATTGATTGACCCGTTGAAGAGATACATCAAGGGTCACAAATTCTTCCGATCTTCCATAGTGATGATTGTTTTGAAATATAGATTTATCCTTTGTGTAACTCATGAGATTTTGCATGTGTGAAGGGCAATTGACTCTGCCCCATGTCGATAAATAGGGATCTGTGACTAATACCTTCTGAAATTCTGGCATGCAGTTAGGCAATTGAAGTGCTCTGAGAGATAGCAATTTACCCCATATGAGTAACAGGCAGCTATTGCGATTTACTGAAGCGTCCAGAAGGATGTTCTTAATGTTGTTAAGGGTCTGAAGATCAAATTTTGTTTTCTCAAGATCTGCATTATTCCATTGGTTAGACCGGATCAGCCTTTGGGTTTCGGAGATTTTATTCGCCCAGTAATCAAAAAAGGCTTTTTCTCTGCTCACCATTCTGTGATGAAGTTGCATTTCGATCTCTTCTAATTTTTTATCCAGGAATGTTTCAGTAATCTCATCCCAAGACTTGATTAGTACAGATGGAGTATTTTCGTAGAGATCATCAATAGGAGAATGCAGAATAATGGGAATCGAGCCCACTCCAACACTATCCCAAACGCGCATCGTATCTATTCCTGTTCCTCGTGGAGCTAAAACAAACTTATATGTGCTCATTTCCTCCCAATAATCCAGCTTTGGGATAAAACTTGCGCGTGCAAAACAAAACTCTTTGGTGCAAAACATATCTCTCACAGCACTACGTGGAGGATAACTGCTCAATCCAAAATTCATATAAAGAGAGGGAGCGTCTTTTTTTTGAATTGATGGCCTTTGTGTTAGCATTTGGGGAAAGCAAATTCCGTAGGAACCGGAATGGGCGTACTGCATAAAGACTCTACACATAACATATAGACACAACAAAAAAACCTTTTCATGCTTTTTTCCTTGTAAAATTTAAAATAAAGTAAATACTCTTCTGCAAAAAGTCAAGCTGCTATTTTTTCCATTTTGGGAGGTGTCCTATGCGTAATTGCCTCTGCACGAAAGTCCAGTATTACTTTACTTGTTCTTGCTTGTTTTTATTTATTTTCTCGATGCAACATGCTCATGCGCATGCTCAGCAAGAAAAAAGAGATCTAAAACAGTTCCAAGACTATTTTAGCGATATTCTGCTGGTCATTTATTATGCCAATCCCCATTTCCAGACGATTGATTTCTTAAAACGGCTCTATTCGCCCGTATTTAAGAATATCGTGTTCTATGGAGATCGCACAGAGCACATAGACATTGGTGAATTTGATCATGAAAATGAAGATGGATTTTATGGCAAATATCACATCGTATATACAAGGAATGGATATTATCTCTCGAGATGGATCAAAGATGCATTGATCAACTATCCTGGATATAAGGGTTATCTATTCTTGCAAGACGATTGTCTTTTGCAGTTTTGGAATTTTTTAAACTTGGATAAAAACAAGATATGGTTTGGCGCTACTATTCCATGGCATCAAGGATATGAGGAAAAGCCGCAGTCAAAATGTATCTCCTTCAATCAAACTACGGACTCTAAGTATACGGGTTGGTTTAATACAGAATGTGGGGTGCCTGAGCTGAAAAGAATGTTTAATGGGTTAAACGCATTAGGTTTAGAAGAAGAGAAAGCTCTACTTACTGCCAATTTTAAAGAAAATGGAGCCGCTTGGTATATGGTCGATCTTTTTTATGTCCCTGGTCGGTTTTCTGGAAAAATGCAGCGATTGTGTGATTTATTCGACAGAGTATTTTGCGAAATATCCATACCCACTATGCTAGGAGCTATGGATTATCTACGGAATTGGGAAGAACTGCCTCAATGGTGGTCGTGTTTTAATTCAGGCGATAAATTAAGAGAAGCTTACGATCCTCACTATTATTGGATGCATCCATTGAAATTGAGCTATGAAATAAACAAGAATTTTGCTTTAGGGGTATTTCGTGAACAATTTTGCGATGTTTTAGAGTGGGCGGAAAAACGATAACCTGTTTAAGTTTTGCAAGTATTCTTTGTGGTAATATTCTAAATTACTTGGATCAATCCATTCTGCCTGTTGCTTTACCGACCATTGGGAAAGAATTCGGGGCCAATTCCACCCTGATTCAATGGGTGATGAATGGTTATTCTTTGCTTTTTGCCTGTCTTGTACTTCTCGGAGGTAAAATCGGAGACGTTATCGGTTCGAAAAAGGGATTTTTGATGGGAATTGTCCTTTTCGCTTTTTTTTCTATACTGTGTGGCTTTAGTCCCAATATTGGCTGGTTAATCGGAGCACGCACTTTGCAGGCTCTTGGAGCTAGCTTGATGTTCCCCGCACAGGCAGCCATTCTTTCCCGTCTTTTTCCTGTCCATCAGCAGGGAAGAGCCACCGGGCTTCTGCTCACTTTGGGAATGATGGTTGGATTCCTCGGCCCATTTATTGGCGGTCTATTAACCCAACTTATCTCGTGGCGAGCCATTTTTTGGATCAATATTCCGATTACGGTATGCGGATTCTTGCTCGGGTATTTTTCGCTCCCTCAAATTGCGCCGATTAAATCTCCAATTGACTGGAAAGGATTTGTTTATTTTATCTTTACCATTTGTCCGATCACGATCTTTCTCATGCAAGTAAATGATTGGAGAGCGCATACCTTCTTAGAAAAAAATCTTCCCCTTCTTGGCTGTAGCCTAATTTCCGCCATTTTTTTCGTGCGAAGAACTTTTACTACACAGTACCCCTTTTTTGACTTTAAACTTTTAAAATATCCAGCCTATTCAGCTATTTTATTTTCTGTATGTGTAACTAAATTTATTATGATGATCTCAGTGTTTCAGACCATATACTGTGAAACTATTTTAAATTATAGTCAAATAGAAACAGGCATGCTCTTCTCGTGCAGTTTTTTTCCTTCTCTTCTCTTTTCACCTATTGGAGGGTACCTTGCAGATAAAATCTCCCCCAAGCTTCCGATTGCCATGGGTTACATCCTGGTTTTATTTTCTCTTGCCTGGTTAGCTTTTCATAGTACTCCTTCCCTATTGAGCCTTCTTGTAATATTAATCATTTATGGAATGGGACTCACTTTGATTATAACTCCTTCCCACTCGCTTGTCCTTTCTTGTATCCCACAGGATCAAGTCAGTATTGGAACCAGTATGATTATTAGCCTGCGAATGACCGCGGCGTCTTTAGGACTTGCTATGATTCATCTTTTCACAACTTCCATACAACAAGTCGCAACGCCACTGCTTGGGAACAGGGTTGCTATGCTTAAGAGTTTTTCAAGCATCCATCTTGTTCTGGCTTTGCTATGTGCTATCACTTTCGTCGTTACCTTTCTATTGCATAATAGACAAAAAGATGCGCCAAGCCATTTAGGATCAGTCTAATAACTCAACTTGCTCCTAATGAGCTTTGTTTTTCTACCACTCGCCTTTGTGTGCTCTGTGCTCTCTTAAGAGGTGAGTGGTAGAAAAAATATGCATTTAGGTAGCAACTTGAATTGATACTCTTTTCCCCAATTCATCTCGCTCCGAGAGGATAGGATTTTTGATCGGCCACCAAACATTAAATTGTGGGTCGTTCCATTTATAGGAAAACTGTTTTTCTGGGGCGTAGTAGGTGGTTTGCTTATAGTGGAATATAGCTTCCTCTGTAAGGACGACATGTGCATTTCCGTGTTTGGGTGGGATAAGCACTTGTTGAGTGTTTTCACGAGAAAGGGTAAATCCTTGCCATTTGCCAAAGTCCGGGGATTCCACATCGCAATTTACGACCGCTAGATACAGAGCGCCTTGAAGGCAAGAGATGAGTTTCCAGGTGTCGCTATCTCCGTGAAATCCACGTAAAACATGCTTAGAGGAAACAGATATATCGTCTTGGACAAAACAGATATCGACACCGTTTTTTTTGTATAACTCTTCATTGTATATTTCAAGATACATACCCCGGAAATCGCGAAACGGGTCCAGTTTGATGAGCAGTACATCATCCAATTTTGTTTTTTCTATTTTCATTTGACTCCTCCTGGCCTCCATACAATAACAGAAGAGCTATCGAGAAAAAAACTGCCAAAGGGTGATCGCCATTTTTTTAGAATTTCAATTTTTCCCTCGTTTTCAAGCTGTTCTATTCTTGGCCAGTATCCTTCAAGATACTTCCGTTTTTTACAAAATCTTATTGCAAGATAATCCATCAAAGAATTCTCATCGTACCATTCTAATATGGAATCCACATGCACAAACAGAGAAAGCGGTTGTGCGAGAATAAACTGCAAAAAGGATTCAAAGTGAGTTCCGAGCTGTTCTAATGCGCCCATGACAAGAACTGCACTTCCGGGCTTAAGGCAAAAACTATTGTCCGGGTCAAGCATGTTAAATATGTGACCGGTTATATTGTAGCCAAGCCGCTGTTGCATGAGTTTTATGATCTCCTTTGGACCCGGGACCCAATCCAAACCATGCAGTTCCTTTTCCGGGTAAAGTGACGCGATCTCCGCAAGATTAAATCCTGTGCCACAGCCAAATTCATAAATAGTTGTAATCGCTGGATCATAGAAATATTCCCTGAATAACCAGCGACGAAAAAGGGTATATATTGCAAGTTCGAAGTGCGGATCATCTGACTTAACATATTCTCCTTTAAAACGGATTGGTCGATCGCGTCTTAAAAACATGGGTGTTAGAGTGGAAATAGCGCACCCGCTGTCATTGAATTCTTCGAGCTGGTCATTCCAATCTTTTTGCCAGCGCGCTTTGCTCTCATTCCCCGCTCTCGTTAAGTCTGGAGACTCGATTTTTCTGAGTATGTCAAGAATAATATTGTCTCGCTCATTTCCCTGAATAATTCGGTATTGAGAATTAAATATTTCTATAAGTTCTTGCCAATCAGGGAGCAGTTTGGAAGTGGTTGTATCAAAAAGTGACGCGAAATCATCGAGGGAAATTTTCTGATCAGCACAGGCTGAGGAAGTGTTTTTTATGATAGATGTCATCATTTTTCGTTATAGTAATCGCCAAATTCTACGAGCAGAGTGGATTTTCCATCTGGTCGCATAAGGGCCCTTTCGTATGCGGGAAAAATCTGTTCTGGTTCATCCAGTCGTACGACATCGACATTTTTGAGCATGAGTCGCATTCCCTCCGTAAAATCGCCGCTATGTTGAAAGCCTGGAAAAAGGGGCCGTTCGGAACCGATAGCTGTTTTAATGATCACTTTCGGCCACACTGCCCCGCACGTGATTAACGGGAGCTTATCGAGGTGATTCACAAGTTGATTCATGGCTAGCAGGAGAAAATTAAACCGTGGATAAATGCTCACGGGTACAAATTGTGCAAGCGCAAGACCTATGGACATTCCCATTTGCGTTTCTTCAAATACGGGCAATTCTATTCTTTTTTCCATGGATACATTTTCAAGCGTTTTATAAATGCTATTGCCTTGATAAGCGACGCTTTGTCCCAAAAAAAGTGTGCGTGGATCTTTAGCCAGATATTCCATTGCTCGCGTTAGTTCTTCTTTATAGCGAAGCTGTTTTGCGTCCATTTTTAACCGAATGTTACCCACTTACCGCTGCCGTAGTGAGGATATTTTTCCTTTTTATGATGATATACTACGATCTTGCTTTCCGACTGTGCGTCACCCCATGCTTTTTGAGTTGGCGTATAGGTAGAGATGCCATTGTCTTCCACGATAAAAGTAATGGGCAAGGCATTTCGCTCTGCATATTTTACGCACTCGTGAAAAATTCCTCCTTCAGCAGCCATGTCTCCAACAAATACCCAGACGTGTTGCTGTGCTTGATTCCGCTTTAAAGCCATAGCAACACCAAGAGCGATCGGTGGACAACCCCCTACAATTCCTGAAGAATAAAAAAAGTGCATCGGGTTACATATCGAAATGCTATTACCACGTACGATTTCTTCTCGAAGCCAGTCGGGATTTATGCCATGCAAAAGAGCGTGATAATGGCTTCGATGCGTTGAAAACACCCAATCATCGGATTTGATATTTTTAAAAACAGCAATTAACGCATCCTCATTGCCATCGGAAAGGTGTACCGGGGCACGGATTTTACCAGCAGTAAAAATATCGGCGATTTCTTCTTCAAACTTTATCAACGTTGCCTTTTTGACGGCATCTGAAATACTCATGACAGTTGCATACTCAATTTTCAAATTGCTTGGTATAAGTTATTGCGAAATATAATTCAAGGCATCCTGTTCCGAAAGAACCCGACCCTTATCAAATTCAGTGGGTTGATGCACAATAATTTTGCTTCCGGAATTTTCAAATCGGAAAGGAACGTGGAGTAAATCATTTAAGGCTTGCTTCACAGTTGCCTGTTTATAAGGAGGAACAAAAAACAGCATAAACCCGCCTCCGCCTGCCCCTAACAACTTGCCTCCTAAGGCACCTGCCTGCATTCCTCTTTCGTAAATTTCATTGATTTGAGGAGAAGAGATTTTTTCTGACAAACTCCTCTTTAATTGCCACGATTCATGCAAAAGCTCTCCAAAAGATGCTAAATCTTCCCTTTCATTTTGTAAGATATCCAAAGATTCTTGCACCATTCTGTACATCCGATGCAATTCTTTTTTCCTCATATGGAAATTGGCCACTTTAGATTTGGCTATCACATCTGCATATCGCGAAAATCCGGTAAAAAAAAGCAAGAGATGATTTTGCAACATCAGAGTTCTGTTTTCATGGATAGGCACAGGATGAACGGAAATATGCCCATCAGCAGAAAAATAAACGCAATTCAATCCGCCATGTGCCGTTAAGGTCTGATCTTGGCAACCCACGGTTTCTTTAAGAATATTTTGCTCGATATCAATGGCAAGCCGTGCCAGCTCTCCGCTAGATATTGATTGTTCTCTTAAAGTCAATAGGGCATTACATAATCCCACGGTAAACGCTGAGCTAGAGCCAAGCCCCGCACGAGCTGGAAGATCCGCATCATGATGGATTTCAAGATTTTGATTCTGAAATTTTAAATAACGCAAAACCCCATTTACCGCGGGGTGTTCAATTTGTTCTATCTGCTTCACGCTTTCTATTTTCGAGTAGCAAATCCTGTAGTTATGCTCAAAAAAAGGAGGAAGATAGCGACAGCTGATGTAACAATAATGGTTAATCGTTGTGCCAATCACTGCGCCCCCATGCTCCCGAATCCAAGTTGGGTAATCAGTCCCTCCTCCAAAAAAAGAAATCCGAAAAGGAGTGCGAGAGATAATCATGATTTCCCTATGCTTTCAAAATGAAGACACTTTACTAAAAAAATATTTACATAGAACAATTTTTTTTACATTTGTTAGGTTTTCAATTTTTTCTCCATGAATCTATCCCGATAATCTTCCGATCCAAAATCTAATGATCCCGAACATCAGAAATCCTTCCCAAAATTTAGTTTTTCGTTCCCATCTGACAACAACATTGCTCAAAGACTCAACCGTCACGAGCATACGGTTCGAAGTTGGATTAAAGCATATATCGCCAGCGGAATTACAGGGCTCCAACATAAACACCCTCCTGGACGCCCAAAGATTAAGGGACCCGCAGTGGAGCAAGAAATTGACATAATCCTTCCCATCGAACGGTTTTGGGGCTGGCTGAAAAAACATTTGTACGGATCAAAAAGTTATGAGCGAATGGAAGCCGTGATCAAGCGGATGAGACAGTTGATTTGGCATTACCAAGAAAACAAGATGACGAGCAAAATCCAGTTTAACTTTGGTCCTTACCAAAAACTTATAAATGTTTAAGCGGATTTACTTAATATCACATGCGTAACCTATGGGTGGCACTCCACCAATAGCAAAGCCTGTGTGCTCTAAAACATATTGCGCATCAGGTTTTTCGAGCTCTTCGCCCACATACAAGATGATTTTCTTTTCATCTACTCTATTTTTCCTACTAGCAATGATACAGATTGGCTTGCCTGTAGTTTTCCCTTTGAATATCAAAGTTTTTGCGATTTGCCCTACTTCACATCCAATGGCATTAGCGGCTTCTTGAGAAGTTCTAGTCGTTTCCTTAAATTCTATTACCCTGGTGTCTAGCTTGTGATCATGTAAGAGGTCCTGAATTTTTTGAGAGGATTTTTTCAGCTTGTTTTCCATATTTTTCAATCTCCAATTTGTCTAATATGATTATAAATACTTGCTCTAGAAGTCTTTAATTTCTTAGCAATAAAAGGGGCGGCGTTCTTGAAATTGAAAATTCCTTTTCTATAAAGTTGTTGAACAAGCTCCTTTTTTTGATCGCGATTGAGATGATTCAATGATAGATGTTTCTCTTCTAAAAATTGTTTAATGACCCCTTCTGCTTGTTCCTCACATTGACTACCGTAAATCTCAATAGGATTTTCTGCCTCATCTTCAATCTTCAAAAAGCTCTTCAATAACTGATAGCCATCTTGGAAAAAGCTGGCATCGATATTTAAGCAAATAAGCCCGATTGGTTTTCCATTCTTATTTCGCATTGTTATCGAAGTACATTTCAATGAACGACCATCCCAGTTCTGCTTATAATAGGGAGAAAAATAGTCTGGAAAATCTGCAGTGCTAATTTTTAATTCCTTGAGAGGAGAAGGTTCTCCTATCTGTCTTTGTGAAATATTATGATAAATAGCCACTACTGTGCCCTTCTCAAGATCATGTACTGCGGCTTCTACAAAGGGATGAAACACCTCTACGACGGCTTTGATGAGAGGTTCATATAACCTCCACAATATTTCAAATTCTTTGCTCAAGTGCTACCTCTTTAGAATATTCCTTTATTTTACCCTACTTTAGACATTTTGTCAAATTTATACACATTGACAAAATGCAACCATAAGGGTATCCTATAAATTTTTAGGAGTTTTTATGCCGAGACACACCAGAGTTGCAAGACTTGCCCAAGTCCCAGGGATTGGGGTAGATCGAATGGGCAATGCTGCAGATGCTGCCCATGATTCTGACATTCTGCGACTTGAGAATTTAGACACCGATGTTTCTCCCCCAGCAATTGCGATTGAAACCACCAAAAATGCCATTGGATTAGATGAAAATAATAGTTATCTTCCGTTCCTCGGACAGGATGACTTAAGAAAAGCAGCAACGAAAAGGGTTTCTAAGGTCAGCCATGTAGAATACGACTGGCAAAGTGAATGTATCATTAGTGCTGGGGGAATGTCTGGCATCCTGAATTGCCTCCTTGCGATGCTTGAACCTGGGGATGAAGCCATAGTGACGGACCCAACGTATGCAGGCATTATCAACCGCATCCGCATCGCAGGAGGAGTCCCTTTATTTATTCCTCTTATTCCTTCACAAGCTGGGTGGCGTTTGGACCTACGAGCGCTTGAACAGGCAGCTTCTCCACGTACACGGATGATTGTGATTAGCCCTGGCATGCCCACAGGACATATCTTAACCCAGGAAGAATGGGAAGCTGTAGCCCGCATCTGCATACAAGTAGATGCGTGGCTTCTCTACGATGCAGCCATGGAACAAATCCTCTATGACAAAAGATCAGTGATCCACCCTGCCGCTTTACCTGGCATGAAAGAACGCACCATTACAGTAGGAGCCGCCTCAAAAGAATTAAGAATGATTGGATGGCGCATTGGCTGGATTGTAGGCCCAAAAGCCATTATGAATGACATTGGCCTTGTTAGCATATCGAATGTGGTATGCCAAACAGGAATTAGCATGGCGGGAGTTACTGCTGCACTCAATGCAAAAGATGATGGATTGCAATCCGCATTGAAAGTGTGGGAGGATAGACGTAATACATTGCTAAACGAGCTAGAAGGCCTTCCTGCAATTCCTCCTCATGGTGGTTGGTCCTTACTTCTTGATACTACCCCATTTGGAATCACTTCCCAAAAGCTCTCTGAACGCCTCCTAAAAGAAGCCAAAATTGCAACAACACCGATGGTTGGTTGGGGTGAAACAGCGGGTAAATATGTGCGTTTTGTCTTTTCCAATGAGCCAAAAGAACGACTCATCGGGTTGGGTAAAAAAGTCAAAAAAGTTCTGGGTGTGTGAAGATGCGAAAAGTATTTTGGGACAATCCCTATCAGCAATCTCTTACAACCATCGTCTCCAAAGTCAATGGAAATGAACTCCTATTCAAAGAAACTATCGCCTATTCGTTTTCTGGTGGGCAAGAAAGCGATAAGGCATGGATTAATGACCTCCCTGTCATCGATTCACGAAAAGAAGGCAATCTGATCTACTACACGTTACCCGAAGGACATGGCCTTTCTGTAGGAGATGTAGTGCAAATGACTATTGATTGGCCACGGAGATACAGGCTCATGCGACTACATTTTGCAGCTGAGCTTGTTCTGGAAATTGTGACTCAAAAGTATCATCTAGAAAAGGTAGGAGCTCATATTGCAGAAAACAAGGCCAGAATTGATTTTGTTTTCCCAGAGCACATATCCTCCCTCTTTGATGCGATTCTGGATGATTACAACAAGATCATTCACGCAGACTGCCCCATCCAAACTGGCTTTACCGATGTTACTACGCAAAGACGTTTTTGGAAGATTGATGGCTTCGCGGAGGTTCCCTGTGGAGGAACTCATGTTAAGTCCACCAAAGAGGTGGGCTGTGTTACCTTAAAGAGGTCTAGGTCTGGTAAAGGAATTGAACGTATTGAAATTAAGCTAGTTGATGATAATAATTGAATATAAAAAGGCCTGATTTAATGGCACCAGAAAGCGAACAGTCTTATTTAAAAGCCCTGAAGGATAGTATTGACACTTTGAAAAATAGTCTCCCATGGGAAATTCCTCTTGTTATTTCTAAAGCAATAGACCCATGCAGAGCTCATGTGTTAAGGGAAGCCTGCTTACACCGCATCACAGAACTTGCGGGGTCTACATATGATGCTTTCCAAAAGAATAAGCTTATAACAGCCTTTACTCTTTGCAGAAGCGTAATGGAAACTGAATCTCTCTTTTGGGAATTCACTACTCTGTTAGAAGATGCTCTAAAGAAAAAATCTGTGTCCAAAATTCGAAAATTCCTAACAAAGGCGATGTTAGGCGCGAAAATTCAGACCAGAGATGGGACTTCTTCTATGACTCCCCACCATATACTAACACTTGTTAGGGATGGATTAGGTAAACAGGTTAAGGGATATTTCAACCAGTATGAATTCTTGAGTGAATTTGCCCATCCGAACGCTGCTGGAGTGATCAAGGCCTATGTTCAACTGGATTGGGAAAAACATGTGGCTTACCTGGGCCTTAATCAAAACAAGATATTCCCAGACTTGGCCTTGCCTACGCTAGTGGTGTCTCTTCAAGCTTTCATTCGATGTTACGATAATTCCGCCCAATTGCTAAGCCAATTTATTCCCTTATGTGAATCTCTTTTAGAACAAGGAAAGATACCCCAAGCAGAGCACGACGTAGTGCTCTGAATAAATTCAGAACTCATGCAGACTTTTAACTAAAAAACTGCTATGATTTCTTCTTACATTGGAGAATTCTATGGCCACTCTTAAAAGAAAACGAAGATAGTGAAACAAGGAAAAGAACGATGATCTTTTTTCTTAAAGGACTGATCCTTGGATTTTCTATTGCTGCTCCTGTAGGTCCAATTGGTACTGACTTTATTTCCACCTTTTTCTTAACAATTACAAACCCAATGACGATTCTCTCTTTTTTAGCTGTATTTGCAGGTTTAGGACTCTCTACTACAGGAAGTTATGCTGACTCAATTATTCTTGTTTTAGGAATTTTTTTCGGCTCAGCTTTCTGGTGGTTATTATTAAGCGAAGGGGTAACCTTTTTCCGAAAAAAAATGAGCCAAAAAGTAATGGTTTGGATCAATCGCTTTGCTGGATTGATTATTATAGGTTTTGGCATTGCATCACTAGTGAGTATATTATGAGAGGCAAGCTAATCGAAATGGAGCTACTCACGAAAGATTTATTGCCTTCAATAGGAAATTCCAATGCCTAAAAAGTCCAGCCCAGCCATCAAAAAAGGGGATGTATCCCCCGCCCAATATACAAAATTCATTATCTCATTGAAGGCTAAAATTCGATCAGCCCAGATCAAGGCCGCCGTCACGGTCAACAGTGAATTGATCAGGCTTTATTGGGAGATAGGTAAAGATATATTTGAGAAACAGGAAAGAGAGGGCTGGGGTAGCAAAGTCTTGGAAAAAGTAGCTAAAGACCTCCAAAATGAGTTTCCTGGAATAGAAGGGTTTTCAAGAGCTAACATGTTCAGGATGAAGGCATTTTTTACCGCTTATGAAAAAGTCGCACAAGCTGTGCGACAATTTGAATCCTTGCCCATTTTTAGCATCCCATGGGGGCATAACATTCTGCTTCTCCAGAAAATAAAGGATGCCAATGAACGCCTTTGGTACGCCTCTAAAACGATAGAACATGGGTGGAGCAGAAGCATGCTCACAATTTGGGTCGAAAATGACCTGTATCACAGGGAAGGAAAGGCCATCACCAACTTCAAGGCAGCATTACCCACCCCACAGTCAGATTTAGCACAGCAATCGTTAAAAGACCCATACGTCTTTGATTTCCTCACCTTGCATAAAGAATATCTTGAGAAAGATTTAGAAGATGGACTGGTCAAACACATCCAAAAATTCCTGATTGAATTGGGACAGGGATTTGCTTTTGTTGGCCAGCAGTATCCACTCAAGGCGGGAGAACACGACCTATATATCGACCTTCTTTTCTACCATCTCAAATTGCGCTGTTACGTGATTGTAGAGCTCAAGGCAGGGAAGTTTGATAGCCGTGATGCTGGGCAAATGAGCGCCTATCTTTCGGCTGTAGACGATCAGCTTAGACGCTCTGACGATCAGCCCAGCATTGGGATTATCCTGTGCAAGACAAAGGACGATATTTTTGCTGAATATGTTTTGAGAAACTTTAATCGACCAATTGGCTTGGCAGAATTTGAAGTCAAAGTGGTTGAAAAGCTACCAAAAGAGCTTAAATCAAGCCTCCCTACAGTTGAAGAGATTGAGGCCGAATTAAGCACAGTCCCCGAAAGCAAAAAGAAGCCGAAAAAAACCAAAGCAAAAAAGTCTAAGAGCCGTTAGACAATTTAATGATGTAGCGCTTTTGCACAGGTGAATAGATCAAATAACAACTCATGAATCAGAACGAAGTCCACGAAAGTATACTGATATGGATTTTGGGCGCACATTTGTCGTTCTCGATCCCGATGGACACAGAATCAGAGCCTATAAACTTGCTGAGGCAAATCGATGACAAGATATTGGGTCGGAGTTGCCTCTCATGAACATGTTCAAAGGGGTGTTAAAGGGGGCTTTGCGCAAGTTTGTCACGGAAAGATAGGCACTTTAAAATACATGTCGGAAGGAGATGGGCTGATTTACTACTCTCCCACATACCACTTTGGAGAGAAAGATGCTTGCCGCTGTTTTACCGCTATCGGGAAAATTGACCGAGGGGACCCCTACACCTTTGAAATGAGCAAGGATTTTATTCCCTGGCGCAGAAATGTGACTTTTTTAAAAGCAAGAGAAGTGCCAATTGAGCCATTGCTAGAAGAACTCACCTTCATAAAAGATAAAAAGAAATGGGGATTTCCTTTCAGAAGAGGTTCTTTTGAAATCCCCAGACAAGACTTCGAGCTGATTGCAGAAAGCATGGGAGTACTTTAAATGCATGAAAAACTCAATTTTAAAAGGATTAGCGTCTATGAAGGGCCAAAACAAAGTCCTGGGTTCCTGCTCTGGCAAGTTAGCACTTCATGGCGCAGTTCTATCGAATCGGTTCTCAAAGCCTTAGGGTTAACCCATCCGCAGTTTGTAGTCTTGGCGACTACAGGCTGGCTAACCAGAAATAACGAACTGATTACACAAGTAGCGATAGGAAAAATGGCAGGATTAGACCCGAATACTACTTCTCAGATCATAAAAGGGCTTGAGCAAAAGAGCTTCATTAAAAGACATCAATCTTCTGATGGGCGAGCTAAGAATGTTTCTTTGACAGCGCAAGGAGCCGAAATACTCAGCCAAGCATTACCTATTGTAGAGAGAGCTGATGCCGAGTTTTTCAATCCTCTTACAAAAAACGAAGGAGACTGTTTGGTCGGCCTATTTCTGAAGATCATTCCAAAACGATCGGTTGATACCAATGAATAAGAAATCTAACGACCACTGGGTCTCTCAATTCTTGCTAAAGCCTTTTGTAAGGGAAGGAAAGCTTTGGATATATGACAAAACAAACAAACGACACACAAGACGTCCTACAAAGAATATTTGCTGTGAAGAAGGATTTACAACTTTTTCTCCTGACGAAATACCGCCAGGAGTCGAAATGCTTGAAAACGGCAAATTTTTAGAAATTGAACTGTCCAAATGGGAACGTGAACAAAGCCTAACAATAGCCAAGCTAATTGAGCATCGCACAACAGAAGCAATTTCAGTCGAGGAATTTTGGGAATTAGTGCGTTTTTCTGTATGGCTATACCTTTGTAATCCCGCGCATCGCACCATGCTGCGTCAGGGATGGTCTGAGCTGCACCTCTTAAACATCCGATCATTGAGCGGTCCTGATCTTGATAATCTCTCCCTAAAGTTTTTTGGAATGTATCTACCTCATGACTATTTCAGAAAACAATTGGAGCTCGCCGCCGCTCGAGAAGAACTTCTACAGTCAGAATTTCTCGGACTCGCACTCAAAAGCGCTGAATCCGTATTTGACTTGGTGAGGAAAGAGTTTGCTTGGAGCCTTGCTGATTGCAAAAATTTAGGGGCTGTTCTCTGTACTTCAGATCGACCTGTTTTGCTTGGAGGAAAAACCCTGTCTGACCCTGTAGGCTTTAGCACGCCTGAGGTCACATTGTTTTTTCCTTTATCACCTGACCTATGTCTTACAGGAAGGAATGTTGGTAGAAGTAAGCAATTTGTCCAACGCAGTCATATCATTACAAACCCTGATTTTTTAGGGATGCCCACTTTGCTTACCTGGGCAAAGTCCAATCAATACATTATAGCAGCCGAAAAAAATCGCTTACCCACCCCTGGTATGGACCTTCCTAGCTACACGCCAACTATCTTGAGACAAGAGAATAAAATAGGATTTTTACAAAGGTGAATATTAGCGATGCACAGTGGATGCACACTCATGTGCTAAGAGCAGTTGTATCTGACTAAACACCACTGTTGATAAAATTTCCTTTTCTCTTGTATCTTAATACCATAACAAATAGCTGCGAGCTGTGTTGTTTAGTATGATGGCGGACTCATAACCCGTCGGTCCCTGGTTCAAGTCCAGTTGCCTCACATTTCTCACTCGCAGCAATTTATGCAACTTCCGGCCTTAACGCAAATTCGGTAAAAATTAGCAGGTAAATTACTAGACCTCGATGATCATCTCAGATTGATAAATTTTATCGCAAATCATTAGTAAAGATATGGTCGATGGCTTCGCCGAATTGTTCTTTGATGGAGTTGATGTTGTGCGGGATGACTTCCCCATTGCGATTTTTTGTGGAAATAATGCGCAATCCCTTCGCGTTGAAAATATTTCTCTCATCACTAAAAGATGCGGTTAATTTCTGCCTTCCATTGTGTAAGCTAAATTCGCAAGGGCTGCGCGTTCCATTAAAGCGCGCTGTAATAGTATAGGGCCATCGCTCTTTGGAAAAAATTGATTGCCCTTGCAATACGCCCTGCATGCAATCGCGCCCTGTTAAATGATGAAAAAGCGTTGGGAAAATATCCATGTGGCAGCTCATAGCCGTGGCCGCTTTTTTCTTTTCCGACCCCAATTTATAATAAAGGGGAACATGCATTTGCGCATGAGAGAGTCCCGAAGCGTGAAAGAGATGCCCCTCTTCGTAAAATTCTTCTCCATGGTCTGCCGTCACAACAACTACTGCCTCTTGTTTCCCTTCGTAAGCGTTGAGGGTATCGATAAAGCGACCAAATAGAGAATCGACATAAAATAGAGAATTTCTATAGCGATTTTTTATCAGCTCCAATCCCGAATTAGATAGAGCAGCCCTAAAGAAATTAATCTTTTTGTCACAAGGGTTAAAATAGCTTGGCTGCTCGGAGGGCCAGCTATAATCGTGATGCGTAGAATCTAAAAATAGAATAAACAACCGCCCGCCGGACGGACTTGTTTGCATTTCCTGGACGACTTTTTCAATTGCTTTTCTATCGCGCTGGCAAGAAGCCTCGGAATTGTTGTTATCAAAGGTGGCGATCTCCTCAGCAAGTGTTCCCTTTTCTCCAAAAATGACACGGTCCATTTCATAAAAATTTAGCCTGGCCGCGGAATAACAGTAGATTTTATACCCTATGTCTTTCAAGAGCTTTAAAGGAAGCGAGCCTTGTTTAGATTCAGCTCTCCCCCAATAAAAAGGATATTGCGAGGAAAAAAGAGAAAACCAGGAGATCTGAGTCGCATTCGCATTGGAAAGAGCTAAATCAAAAGATACATTGCTATTTTTGAATTGAAAAAGATGAGGGGCTTGTTCGGCAGTAATGTAATCTTCTCGGAGAGATTCGATGACAAATAAAAAAATGTCCGGCTTGCTATGAGATGTCAAGGCATCTAAGGGGACTTTTTTCAATAACTCCTCTTGCGACGGCGGCTCTCTTAACCTGTGCGCTACTTTAATCAACTGTTGACGCTCGCGGAAAAAAGTACTTTTCCAAGGCAGCGTTTTTTCGTAGAGATCAAAGTAATTGCTGCGCGCCCATTTATGCGTGGAATAATCCCAAGTCATGATAAAGAGGCACAAAGTGCATAAAGACGCCGCAAGCATAGGATAAGGAAGAATGAGCGGCCGCTTGTGCGCCATCTGCTGTGTCTTGTGATAGAAGTAAATGCCCGAAAATAAAATGCCAAATCCCACTACACCGCAAAGGATCCAAATGAATAGCGAAACATTGCTCGCATACAGCAACTCAAGGAAATTTTGAGGCGTTTCCGCAGAGATGAAGTTAAGCGCATACCAAAAAGACATATCCATGAAACGCACAAGAGGAAAATCGATCACATGGGTGAGCAGGAGAAAGAAAACAGCGAGGCTGTAAAGCGCCATGGCCTTTTTGCGAAAGAAAATCTTCATGGCGTTTGCAAATAAAACTAAAAGCAGAGTCTCGATGGCACATTGAACGATGGCGTAAATCAGAAAAAAATAAGTGGCAAATGTCAAGGTTGGTTCGATCAGAAAGACGTGATAGACATGAATGAAAGAGACAAATAGAAAATAAAATCCAAAGAAAAGATAATTAATAGAAACTTGTGATAATGATTGAAGATCACTTTCTTTAACAAGCGACATTGAATGCCATTGATATTCTTAATTTTTATATGAACAAAAGGGATTATCTGGTCAATAGTCAAATCAAAGAGGTAAGTGGGTTAAATAATCGTAAAAGTCTTTTTCCGTTGTGATGAGCATGCAATGTAAAAGATAGCAAATCTCGCTCGTTTCATCGATAATGTGCGCATCCCCTACTCCGGGCATGCAAATTGCGGAGGGCTTGTGGAGAATCTCTCGATGGCGCAACAGGCTTAATCCGCGTTTGTAATCAGAAATGCTGTATCCTTCTTCTGCGACGCGGAAATAAATCAGTTCGCGTTTATAATGAAGGGCTTGTATCGCATAAAATAGACCTAAACTCTGTTCAGGCGGATTCCCGAATCTCTCCGAAAGTTCTTCTAAAGAATGACATAAAACAGGTGTGCACCGATGTCCTTTTTCCGCTTCTCCAAATAAAAACACGAGATGGGGCATGTATATCCTATATATCTATCCCTACTTACCCTACTATACCACAAACAATTTTTTTTAATCTCAGAGGAATATTCGCGAAAACTTCCAGTCTGTTTTTATAAGATACTAATAATTAATATTTTAAACAAAATTAGAGAAAGGAAGATTGATCAGAATCGAAATTTTCTATATACATCTGGTTTATTTTTAATCTCTTAGGAAGAGGGACCGATGATGCCTATTCTTTTTTTATTCCTATTTGGAGTTTTTAGCTTATTTACCAGAGAAGGAGCTGCAAGTGGCCTCTGCCCTCTTGAACATGCCTATGAAGATCGGGACACCGGAGGAAAAGACGCAGCCAAACGGCTGATCGATTCTCATGATATAAAAGACAGGTTGGCATTTTTTATCTTGCAAGACCTCTTGCAAAAACGTCTCGAGCGCTCTATTGCCTTAAATAGCGCGGGAAACTCGCGATCTGGCTATGCAGCCATAGTCGATGCCTTTTCAGAAGATGCTCAGATAGACCTGTTCCATGAGATAGAAAACATTACTCTAGTGGGCTTTTCTAACGAGGAGTTCCAAGATGCCAAAGAGGGCGCGCTTAATCGCCTGAATGCTTTTTTACTTAACAGTTCTTCCGCATTTCTCACGGCATCGAAAAACACTCTCAATGAACTATGCTTGGAGGATCTTTCTCCTTATTGGATTACCTTTCTCGAATACTATTTTAAATGGGAAAATATAAAGGAAGAGGAACTGCTTTTTCATTTTGCTGATTATGCCATCGATCAAACCGCGTATCCTTTTCTGATCGAAAATGCCCACCCGCACTCCATTGATTTATTTTATCAATTACCTCTGAACGAAAAGGAAAAAAAACTCATCACACAATTAGTAACGACCATTGCAGAAAAGAGTATTTGGGGTTTGTTATTTAAGAAGAAAGAACTAGAAAGAATAGGAAAAAAAATCAACCACGTTCATCCAATGCGTTTTATGGGATACATTCTTTCTGAACCTAAACTAAAAAAACATTTAAAAGAAATAAAAACGAGTTCATTTAAATGGGATCATTTTATTGATGGCTTTGCAGATAGGATGAAAGAAGAAAACGCGAAGAATAATCTATCCCCCTACATTCCCGGAATGGCCCATTTGCTAAAAGTACATCAAAGCCATATCCTCGACTTCGTTCACTCCAAAGATTACGAAGGGCTGGTTAAATCACTTATTTAACACAGAAGTATTATACCATTTGCGAATGATATTACTTTTGAAAGTAATGGATTAAGCCTTCTGTCGTAGGGCGCATACCTTTGGCCCCAGTCTTCCAATTAGCCGGGCAGACTTCTCCATGCGTCTCATGGAAAATGAGAGCATCCAGCATGCGTAGCGTTTCATCAACTGAGCGGCCAAGGGGCAGATCATTGACGAGTTGATGGCGGATGATGCCCTGCTTGTCGATGAGAAAAAGCCCGCGGTAGGAGATGCCATCTTCTTCATTGAGAACCTGATAATTGCCTGCAATAGATTTGTTCAAATCAGAAACCAGGGGATAAGAAATGCCTTCTATCCCTCCTTTGGCCTTGGGCGTATTCAACCAAGCTAAATGCGTATGCCAGCTATCCACCGAACAGGCAACGACTTCCGCTTGTCGCTTTCTAAATTCGTGCAATTTATCTTGAAAAGCGTGCAACTCGGTTGGACATACAAAAGTAAAGTCCAAGGGATAAAAGAAAAAAACTACATAATGATCCAAGTAATCGCTCAGAGAAAACTCTTCCGCGATTTCTCCCTCTACTATAGCTTTAGCTTTGAAATGGGGTGCCTTTTTTCCGATGAGCAATGTGCTTGTCATAATTCTCCTTTAGTGCCTATTTATGCAAATTTACAATCCAGGATTCATCGCCAATTGTCGTCGACTCGCCATGTCCGGGATATACCACTGTGTCTTTCGGCAGCAGTGCTAATTTTTTTAATGATTCTGTCATAAGACGAGGGCGCGCTGTAGGAAAACTCAGATTGCCGATTGCCCCTCGAAATAAGGTGTCTCCCGAAAAAAGAACCTTTTGCTTTTCAAGATAAAAACATACACCACCTGGCGTATGTCCGGGTGTATGTATCACTTCGATGTGCAAATGACCCAAAGGAATCTTTTGCCCTTGTTCGAGAAAATGATCGGGGTCTACTCCTTTTATAGGGAAAAACAGAGGAAGTTTATCCAAGCCCGGTTCCACCAAATTCCCTGCGTCTTCCGAATGGATATAAATAGGAAGATGTAATTTTTCCTTAAATGCTGCTGCATCCGCTATATGATCCCAGTGCGAATGGGTTAACAAAAGCATTTCGATATGCAGATCGAACTCTTTTGCCCGCTTTGCGAGGATTTTAGAACTATCTAGAGGAGCATCGATGATTGCGGCTCGTTTAGTCTGGGAACAAGCCAAAAGATAAGCATTAGTTTCCGCAGGCCCTAAAGGAAATATTTCTAAAATCATAATTTTTATCAGGGAGAGAAAAACTGCGCACCGGAGAGGATTCGAACCTCTGACCTCCCGGTTCGTAGCCGGGTACTCTATCCAGCTGAGCTACCAGTGCATAGGACAACAATCATCTCTAATTCACTTCTTTTTCGGCAATCTTTTTCATTCAGACCTTGCCGGAATACCTCCGGCAAAGTCCAGACATCCGAAATTACATGTCCATGCCGCCCATTCCCATTCCGCCCATGCCACCCATTCCCATTCCGCCCATTCCGCCCATGCCATCCATAGGCATTGAGGCTTTAGACTTGGGTTTTGGCTTCTCCGTAATCATCGCAGCTACGGTGATTAAGAGGCCCGCAACGGAAGCTGCGTTGGTCAATGCACTTTTTGTGACAAAAACGGGATCAATGACGCCGTCTTTAATGAGATCGCCGAAGGTATCTGTTAATCCATTGTACCCCCATGAGCCTTCTTTCTCGAAGATTTTCTCAGCGATGAGGTTCCCCTGCTTTCCGCAATTGTTGGCAATCGCCATGGCTGGCGCATAAGCAATCTCGCGTATGATATTCACGCCGATCTGCTCGTCGCCTTCCAATGCAAGCTTGTCCAGGCAGCGCACCGCGCGCAAAAGCGCAACGCCCCCTCCGGGCACAATACCTTCGAGAACAGCCGCGCGAGTAGCATGCAGCGCATCTTCTACGCGAGCTTTTTTCTCTTTTAATTCCACCTCGGTCACAGCCCCAATGTTGATGACAGCGACGCCGCCCACGAGTTTAGCTAACCGCTCCTCAAGTTTTTCTTTGTCGTAATCCGATGTGCAACCTGCAATTTCAGCGCGGACTTGCGCTACGCGCGTCTTCACTTTTTGCGCATCGCCCATGCCATCGACAATCGTTGTATCTTCTTTCGAAATTTTAACGCGCTTTGCTTTGCCTAAAACTTCAAGACCCACAGTCTCTAAGCTGAGGCCCACATCTTCGGCCACAACGGTGGCACCCGTAAGAATCGCGATGTCTTCCAAGATAGCTTTGCGCCTATCGCCAAACGCAGGAGCTTTTACAGCACATATCGGAAGCCCGCCTTTTAATTTATTGACGACAAGCGTAGCAAGAGCCTCTCCTTCCACCTCATCGGCGATGATCAGCAACGGCCTTTGGCCTTTTTCCATAATTTTTTCCAAAATGGGGACGAGATCGCGCACGTTGGAAAGCTTCTTGTCCGTAATGAGCACGAGCGCATTGTCATACTCGACAGTCATCTTTTCTGCATTCGTAATGAAGTAGGGGGAAACATATCCTTTATCAAATTGCAGTCCTTCCACAACATCCAAAGTGGTATCAATTCCTTTGGCCTCGGCAATGGTAATTGTTCCATCCTTGCCGACTTTTTGCATCGCTTCGCCAATAATGGCGCCGATGTCCGCGTCATTGTTGGCTGAAATGGTCGCGATCTGCTGAACCTCTTGAGGGCTGACGACTTTTGTCGCAAGCTTGTCGAGGGCTTCGTTCATCTTTTCAACAGCTTTGTCTATCCCTCGTTTAATGCCCATCGGATCTGCGCCGGCAATCACATTTTTTACCCCGGCAGAATAGATGGCCTCGGCTAAAACAATGGCTGTCGTCGTTCCATCGCCTGCGCTATCGGAGGTTTTAGCAGCTGCCTCTTTAACCAGTTGCGCGCCAATATTTTCGAATTTGTCTTTTAATGTGATCTCTTTAGCAACGGTGACTCCGTCTTTGGTGGAAAGAGGTGCGCCGAATCCCTTATTGATTACGACATTGCGTCCCTTGGGCCCTAACGTTACGATGACGGCCTTGGCCAACATCTTGACGCCTTTTAGAATGGACTTGAGCGCTTCCTCGTTAAATTGCAACATCTTTGACATGCTTGTTATCTCCTAAAGTAAATGAATTTTTAAACGAGAACGCCGAGGATATCGTCTTCGGACAAAATCAAGTATTCCGCTTCGTCTTGATCTTTTTTGACTTCGGTTCCCGCATAAGAAGAAAAAAGGATGATATCGCCTACGCGCACATGCATAACTTGTATTTCGCCTTTGTCGTCGATTTTTCCGGAGCCTACTGCCACGATTTCACCCTGCCGCGGCTTTTCTTGCGCAGCTTCTGGCAAAATGATGCCGCCTTTTGTCGTTTTTGTCGTAGAACGTTTAACGAGAACGCGATTTCCCAACGGCTTAATATTTTTAGTTGTCATACCCAAATTCTCCTAAAGAAATTAAAAAAACAATCCCTAGGATAAATTCAAAACCGATTTTTGTCAAGACAAAGGTGTGATTTTAGCAGTTGTTTTTCCCAACTGCTAATTCTGAGGGTATAAAAAATATTTTTTTCTTGCTTGCCTAAAGCTGTCGCGCTCTTCCTTTTGGTAAGTGATGAGTTTCCACGCGACATATTTTTCCTTACATAAAATGTCGAGCATCTCGTCATTGCCATTGGCTTTGCAAAACAGAACGCGCTTTTCAGGATTTAGCGCGGCAAGTCGCGTTTGCATATGTTTGGGGTATAACAAGTTTAAAATCCCCAGCAGCATGTATTGCACTGCCAAGGGTTTATAGGAATGTGCATCGATGATGCGGATTAACACTCCCTGGCACTCTTTCTCTTTGTAAATCCCATAAAAAGGCCGAAAGTGAAAAGGCAAGAATACAACCCCGGGCAGATGCTGCGCATTCATCTTCTCGGCAAACTCTTCTGCTTTAATCCAGGGCGCTCCTAAAATCTTAAAGGGAAGGGTATATCCAATGCCGATATTGACAATCCCCAGCTCGCCGATGATGCCAGTGGACGCGTAATACAAAGGAGTATCGGCTTCAGAAATATTGGGACTCGTCGGAATCCACGTTAAATGGGTGTCCGCATAACTCATCCATCGCTGCCATCCCTGCATAGGGACTACCTCAAGGGCACAGCCAATATGGTACTCTTCATTAAAAAACCGGGCGAGCTCCCCTATCGTCATGCCGTGGCAGTAAGGGACATTGACATATCCAATAAAAGAGCGCCACTTCTCTTTCAACATAGGCCCTTCGACGAGGTGCCCATTGATGGGATTGGGCCGGTCGAGGACAATTAAAGGGATGTGCTCTTTGCTAGCCTCCTCCATCGCGTAAAAGAGCGTCGTTATATATGTATAAGTACGACACCCGATATCTTGAATGTCGTAAATGAGAACATCTATCCCTTTTAACATCTGCCTGGTCGGTCTGCGCAGCTTTCCGAACAAGCTGTAGACGGGAATGCCTTTGTATTCTTTTTGATCAGCCACAGCGCCTTCCGCATGGGCTTGTCCGTAAAAGCCATGTTCTGGAGAAAAAAGGGCGGCGATTTGTATTCCATGAAAGTTATTCAGGAAAAGATCGACCGTCGAGCGCAGCTGTCCATCTGCTCCCGTGTGATTTGTGATAAGACCAACGCGCTTGCCTTTTAAAGCCGCTATTTTATTTTCCTTAAAAAAAACGTCCACGCCGAGCAATACGTTGGACCCTTGCGCGCAAAACAAGGGAAACGCATAGATAAAAATGGCTGTCCAAAAAGATAACAAGAATTGAAACATACTTAAAGCAAGGTTAACCAAGGATAAAATAAAAATTAAATAAAAAAAATTAATTTGATAATAAGGAAAAGAGAATTCCTATGTGAACGGAGAGAGAGCGCATGAAAATGTCAGAGGGCGGTTCCAAGTACTTTAGAGAAGCTGTGGAAACCATTGCCAAGGTACAAGGAAAGCAGCTGACCGAGCAGCAGCGCGAATCCGGGGCCATTGAACTGGCGGCTCAGATTTTGAGAGAAGCCACGCGCACGATGACATTTAGCGAAAAGCGAGTGCAGGCTGAGCTTGCGCGCATGATGCACGATAAAATGGGAAAGGCGTTTACGACATTGATGACCGATCAGTGCTTCCGCTCTCACAAGCCGCAAAGGGTGGCCGATCAACTGGTGTACTTGCTCAATCAACTCGGCGTTCCGAAATATTTAACCTTGATGCGCCGCTTTTCGCTTGGCGTTTTTCAAGTGTTGGGAAAACCCCTTTCTTTTCTTTTTGTCCCTCTAGCGACATTCATGCTGCGCCACGCCACAGCGCGGGTCATTCTCCCTGGAGAGCCCCATGCGCTCAAGCACCATATGCATCTCAGGCGCAAGCAAGGAGTGCGTTTAAACATCAACCATCTGGGAGAGGCGATATTAGGAGAGTCGGAGGCCAAACACCGCCTTCAAATCTATCTTGACGACCTCAAGCACGATGATATCGAATACATTTCCATCAAGATTTCCACAATTTACAGCCAAATCCATCTTTTGGGATGGAAAAAGACTCTTAACGTCCTATCCGACCGGCTTCGGGAATTATATCGCGCCGCCAAATCGCATTTCTTTACCCGCCTCGACGGAACGCAAGTGCCCAAATTCGTCAATCTGGATATGGAAGAATACCGCGATTTGGAACTGACAAAAGAACTCTTTCAAAAAGTGCTCGACGAGCCCGAGTTCCACACTTTTTCCGCCGGCATCGTATTACAAGCCTATCTCCCCGATTCCCACGCTATTCAAAAACAGCTCACCCAGTGGGCAATGAACAGAGTAAAATCAGGCGGTGCGCCCATTAAAATCCGCATTGTCAAAGGCGCCAATCTTGCCATGGAACAAGTGGAAGCCTCTTTGCGCGGGTGGGCTCAAGCTCCGTATCGAACAAAATCGGACGTGGATGCCAATTACAAAAAAATGGTCGTTTATGGGTGCGAGCCTTCACATGCACATGCAGTACATTTAGGGATAGCCAGCCACAATCTCTTTGACATCTCTTATGCTCTTCTGCTGCGCAGCGAAAAGAAGATCGAAAAGGAAATCTCCTTCGAAATGCTTGAAGGAATGGCCGATCACATGCGCAGGGTTGTCCAAAAGCTATCAGGGGATATCTTGCTCTATTGTCCTGTGGCCAAAAAAGAGGAATTTCAAAGCGCGATTGCGTATTTGATACGTCGTTTGGACGAAAATACAGGACCCGACAATTTTTTGCGCCACGCATTTGGACTTAAACCCGGGACAAAAGAGTGGGAAGAGCAAGTCATGCTCTTTTCCAACGCCTGTCACGAGATGCAAAGTGTTCTTACGCACTCCAGAAGGACGCAAAACCGCAATGAGCCGCCGGAGCACCTTCCTATCGATGCTCCCTTTGAAAATGAGTCTGACACGGATTTTTCTCTGAAGGCCAATCGCAAATGGGCGGAAAAACTGGCTGAGAAATGGAAAAACATCTCTTTGGACCCCATTCCGCTTGTGATAGCTGGCAAAGAAATCATGAGAGAAGCGCAAGGCAAGGGATATGATCCCGCACACCCCGACCAAGTGCTGTACACCTATGCATTGGCCGAATGGAATGAAATAGACAAGGCTCTGCACTGTGCAAAGGAAAACGAGTCGAAATGGGCACACACTTCAGTGGAAAAGCGCATGCATCTTCTCTCCAAGGCGGCCGAGCAAATGCGCATAGGAAAAGATGATCTCATCGGTGTCATGATGGCAGACGGCGGGAAGACGATTATAGAATCGGATCCGGAGGTCTCGGAAGCTATTGATTTTGCCGAATACTATTTGCGCTCCTTAAAAAAGATGCACGCTTGCACAGATATTCGCTGGAAGCCAAAAGGCACCGTGCTCGTTACTCCCCCTTGGAATTTTCCCATATCGATTCCAGCCGGAGGCATTTTAGCCGCGCTTGCCTCAGGCAATTGCGTTCTTTTCAAACCTGCTCCTGAAGCCGTGCTAAGCGGATGGATTTTAGCCAATATCCTTTGGAAAGCGGGTATTCCCAAAGAGGTTTTGCAATTTATCAATTGCCTTGACGAACCAGTGGGAAGCGCGCTGATTTCCGACAGCCGTGTCAATTGTATCATCCTTACTGGAGCAACGTCGACGGCGCGCCTCTTTATGCGTTTGCGCCCTGGCGTCGATCTGTGCGCCGAAACGGGCGGCAAAAATGCCATCATCGTCACGGCTATGGCAGATCGCGATCTTGCAATTAAGGATATTATCCACTCGGCATTTGGACATGCCGGCCAAAAATGCAGCGCGTGCAGTTTGCTGATCTTGGAAGCTGAAGTCTACGATGATCCCCAATTTGCCAAACAGCTCAAAGACGCGGTCGAAAGCCTCGCGTGCGGGCCTTGTTGGGATTTGTCCCATAAAATCTCGCCTTTAATCCGCGAACCCAACGAGCAGCTAAAAAAAGGTTTCACGCATTTGGAACCCGGAGAACACTGGCTGGTCACACCACGTCAAGATCCAAAAAATGTCAATCTTTGGACACCCGGTGTCAAGTATGGAGTCAAGCAGGGGAGCTTCATGCACCAAACAGAACTTTTTGGACCGGTTCTCGCGGTGTTGCGCGCCAAGAATCTCGAACACGCCATCGAGCTTGCCAACGACACTCCCTATGGACTGACTTCGGGGATACACAGTTTGGATGCGCGCGAGCAAAAAATATGGATGGAGAAAATCGAAGCGGGCAATTGCTATATCAACCGCAGCATAACAGGAGCTATCGTGCGCAGACAGCCCTTTGGCGGTACGAAAAACAGCAGCTTTGGACCAGGAGCCAAGGCGGGAGGGCCCAATTACATCATGCAATTTGCGCATGCCTTCCAAGAAAACCTTCCCCATGAAAAATATCCCCTCAGCGAGAGTGTCAATGCGTTAAGCGGACTTTTACAAAAGCTCACGCTGACTAAAGAGGATTTAGGCATTTGGTATGCCAGCGTTAGCAATTACGCCTATTGGGCAAAGCATTTTGCCGAAGACCACGACCCTTCTAAGATGGTAGGGCAAGACAATATTTTCCGCTATCGGCCAAAAAAACGCGTGGTCTTCAGATTGCAGCAAGGAGATTCTCCTTTGGATATTTTACGCACTCTTGCAGCCGCTTTGAGCTGTTCTGCAAAATTGGAGATCAGCATGAGCAAAAACCATTCTCTGCGTTTTATTGCTGAATATCTGCGTTCGCAGAAAATCCCTCTTAGCTGTATAGAAGAATCTGACGAGGCCTTCATGCAAAGGATTAAGGAAGGGGCGTTCAAACACGTTCGCCTGATTTCTCATGCAGACGACTCCTTAAAGCGCGCCGCGGCGCACTCTGGCTGCCATCTAGCAGAAGCTCCCGTACTTGCTAATGGACGTTTTGAATTACTGCATTTTTTAAGAGAGATCAGCTTGAGCATCGATTACCATCGCTACGGCAATCTCAACGTGCGCGAAGCGGAGCAGCGCAAGCCCGTACTGTGAAGGGAAAACTCGGCCTTTGCAGGCCGAGTTTTGTAAGAAAAAATTATTTGTTTTGTGAGGATTCCCACTCAGCTTTGGAAACGAATTTTAGATCATCACCTTCTGAGTCCTCTGAAGAAGCTGTGCGCAGAGCCTTATGATGATGCATATCCTCTTCAGAATCGAGGACAACTGTTCCTTGTCCAGAAAGGGCAAAAGGTGCTGCTTTAGCGTTTGCCATATTGGACACAATGACAGTAGCTGAATTCATCACGTACACATCATTTCCTTTAGCCTTGCCGTTCATGCCTGGATGTGTCTCCAGTCCACCTTGACCTGCTACCGCGGAATTACCGGAAAAAGTTACTCCCATCATTGTGAGAGTTCCATTGGAACGGACGAAAATACCACCGCCGAGAGCAGCACCACCGCCACCGCCGCCGCAGTTATTTCCTCCATTGCCTCCTAAACCGGAACCGCCGCTTCCTCCTTGATTATTTAGGCCGCCGCCGCCGCCGCCACCGCCAAAGCCGCCTGGGCCTCCATGTCCACCAGCTTGTTGCAGGGCACCGCCGCCACCGCCACCGCCGCCGCCGGCAAATCCGCCGAATCCACCGCGTCCAGCCGTTTTAGAAATCGCACAACCGCCCGCACCAGCTCCTCCGCCGAAATCCACACCGGATCCTCCAACACCGCCTTTGGATCCACCACCACCACCGCCGCCACCGCCGACGATGCCTCCGTGTCCGCCATTTCCTCCGTTCATACTGGCTAAAGTCACACCGCCACCGCCAGCGCCACCGCCGCCGTGTTGTGCATTACCGCTTTGACCAGGAGAGCCGTTATTTCCGCCATTAGCAGGTAGACCGGAAAATCCACGTCCGCCATCTCCTCCTTGAGTACCTGCAGCACTTTGTGCATTTCCGACTATTACATTATGCTTTATTACCGCCGTAAGGCCGCCGCCGCCACCGCCGCCATCCATTCCATCTCCAGCATTGGAAGCAAATCCTCCTCCTCCGCCGCCACCACCGCCGACGCCGAAGTTCGGTCCGCCATTTCCTCCCAAGCCTCCATTATATCCGCCGCCGCCAGCGCCGCCGGTTCCCGCGATATACAGGCTGGTAAAAGATCCTCCATGTCCTCCCATCGCTTGACAATGGGTGACAGCAATATTTTGCAAATTCACATGTGCATTGGCATTGACAAAGAGGGCGCCTCCAGCTCCCAATGCGCCGCCGCCGCAGCCATTAGCTGACATTCCGCCAGTGCCGCCTTGGCTTATCCCTCTAGTCAGTGTGAGGCTATTGATAGAAACCTGTCCTTGATTTGCAAAGAAAATTTGAAAGCTATTCATGCCGTCGATGCTAACAGTGCCCAAAGTGGGCCCTTGTATAAGAAGATCGCCATTGATCCACGGCAAGGGAGACTGTAGCGAGATGACGCCGGAGAGCGTAGGGGTAAATATGATGTGGTCACCCGATTGGGAATTGATCATCGCATCTCTTAAAGAACCCGGGCCGCTATCTTTTAAATTGGCTACGGTATATTGCGCAGCATCTATAGATGCCATAGCACATAACGCGGCAAAAAGTGCTAAAAACTTCGCTACGGAACTGCTGTGAATCTTCTTATCGTGCATATGGAATACTCTCCTTTTTGAATTGGAATAATGAAATGGACAAGCACATTTTTTTATAATATCAGGAGCTTTTGATGCACGCTTTTTTTAAAAAAATAGTAAGTGTTGTAAAAATTTTACTATAAATGAAGTAAAAATTTTTATATTCGCTTTTTTTTAACCTAAAAAATTCAGCGCTATGGTAAAAATTTTTGGTTTTTAATTTTTTTTAAGCCTGAACCCAGGCCTTAAGGGCCGGGTTTCCTTCGGAGAAGGATGAAAGAATATGAAGATTTTTACTTTTCTTATCGCATTACTTAGCGCAGCTTCCGTCTTCGCAGACAAGGTAGGGCTTCTCATTATGGCAACGGGGAAGTACACGCAATTTGTGGGTCCCCTCATCTCATCGGCACGCAAACACTTTTGCACCCATCACACCGTGACCTACTTCGTGTTTACCGATGGCGAAATCCCCCAGGCAGGCGATATCGTCCCCATCTATCAAAAGAGGCTGGGATGGCCCTATGACACGATGATGCGCTATCACGTCTACCTCAAAAGCAAAGAGCTTCTCGCTTTGCAAGATTACTTATTTGCTCTGGATTCCGACATGCTCTTTGTTGACGAGGTAGGAGATGAGATTTTAGGAGAAAGGGTGGCGACGCAGCATCCCGGTTTTGTCTCTCAAAGGGGCTCATACGAGCGCAATCCCCGCTCGCTGGCTTATGTCGATCCTTCTGAAGGGCAGTACTATTTCGCCGGGGGATTTTATGGCGGGAGAGCACAAGAGGTATTGACCATCTTGCGCACTCTCTCCATATGCATCGATGAAGATTTAAGGCAGGGAATTATCGCCGAGTGGCACGATGAGGCCCATTGGAATCGCTACTGTATCGATTATCCCCCCACACGCATATTAAACCCCTCCTACTGTTATCCGGAAGAATTAGAATTAAACTATACCAAAAAGCTGCTTGCGCTATGCAAAAACCACAATGAATTGCGCAAGGAAAACTAAAAATAGGCTCTATGATCGCACGCATCTTGTTATTTTGTCTCTATGTGTTATTTATGCACAGCTCTGCTTTCTCAGAGCTTCCGATGACGATCGTTATCCCTTCTTTCAACAATGAAAAGTGGTGCGAGCGCAATATTTCTAGCATCCTCAATCAAAAATACCGCAATTACCGCATCCTTTACGTAAACGATGACTCTTCCGACTCCACTGCCTCCGCAGTCGAAGAGTTATTAAAAGAGAAAGGTGTAGACTATCGCGTGATCGATTTCGACCCATCCGCTACAGATATCATTACAACCACAAAACAATTTAGCGACGAAGTGAACAGCGATCCGCATTTTTTCACATTGATTAACAATAAGCATCGCGCGGGAGCGCTTGCTAATCTCTACAGGATGATCCACAGCTGCCTGGATGAAGAGATCACCGTAACCGTTGACGGCGATGATTGGCTTGCACACGATGGAGTTTTGACACTGCTCGACAAAACCTATCGGGACAATGAGATATGGATGACGCACGGCACAATCAAAGAGTATCCCTGGGGACATGTCGCCTGGTCAGAGGCAGTGCCGCAGCACATCATAGAGCAAAATGCCTTTAGAAAGTTTAAATGCCCAGGGCATTTGCGCACATTTTATGCCTGGCTTTTTAAAAAAATTGAGCTGGAGGACTTTTTATACGAGGACAATTTTTTTCGCATGACGTGGGATATGGCGATCATGTATCCCCTTGCCGAAATGGCGGGGGATCGCCATGCGTTCATCAAAGATGTGGTCTACATTTACAATATGTCCAATCCCATCAATGACAATCGGGTCGATGCGCAATTGCAAAACGATCTCGATGTCCTCATTCGTAAAAAAACCCCCTACGATCGACTGCCCAGCAGACATGAGTTATTTGACAAAGTCGTCATCTGGGGGCATAAATTGCATTCGCATACGCATTCCTACATCCATAACGCCTTTTATCTCGCCTTTCAAAATCTCGGCTACCGCACCTACTGGTTCGACGATCAAGACGATGTGGGCGATTTTGATTTTTCCCATGCTTTATTTCTCACAGAAGGTCAAGTAGACAAGAAAATCCCCTTGCGCAGCGATTGCAAGTATATGCTGCACAATTGCACAGATGCGAAGTATCAATCTCTGGAAAGAAAAAACTATTTCTCCTTCCAAGTGTTTACCGACTCCATATTTTCCGTCCCTAATCTGGAGAAAGTGGATTCATGCATTTACCGCGATTTAGCGGGTCGCTGTCTGTATATGCCGTGGGCAACTGATCTGCTTCCATATGAAATCGATGCAATCAAGACATCTATCCCCTCTCAAATAGTTGTACAGCAAGCGGCCTGGGTGGGAACCATTGGAGGAGGAAAGTTCGGAAATGTGGATCAACTTAAACCTTTTATCCGCGCTTGTGAAGAAAACGCCATCCCCTTTATTGCCAAGCAGCAAATGACGCGCGAAGAGCATATGCAAATGCTTTCCTCTAGTTATCTTGCGCCGGCTATCGTGGGGCAATGGCAGCAAGAGCAAGGCTATATCCCTTGCAGGATTTTTAAAAATATCAGCTATGGCAAAATGGGCATCACAAATTCAAGGCACGTCTGGGAGCTCTTCGAAAAAAAAATTGTCTATAATCCCGACACTTATCAACTCTTCTACGACGCGCAGAAAAAAATGGAAACGCTCACGCACAAGGAGCTCTTTTCCCTCATGGATTGCGTCAAAACAAAGCATACGTATATTCAACGCGGCAAGCTGCTTTTAGATTTTTTACACTGTGTGCATGAGAATTTTTAGCCTTCTTGCCTGTTTTCTTTGCTCTCTTCTTTATGCCACAGCTGACAAACAGTATGCGCTTGCCATTTGCGCTGTCTTCCAAAACGAGAGTTTTTTTTTAAAGGAATGGATTGCTTTTCACAGGCTCATGGGAGCAGATCATTTTTATTTATATAATAATTTGAGCACGGATGACTATTGGGAGGTGCTAGAGCCTTACGTTGAGGAGGGGCTGGTCGAACTTTTTCACTGGCCCGTCGAAACAAGTAATCAAAAAGAGTACCTCACCCTTTTGCAGCTTCCCGTGTACAATCATGCGCTGCGCCTTAGCAAACAAACCGCACAATGGGCCGCCTTTATCGATCTCGACGAATTTCTCTGCCCTATGAGACACGACAGCCTGGTGGCAATGCTTCAAGAGTATCGCGATTGCGCAGGGCTGCTCGTCAACTGGCAAACGTTTGGCACCTCGCATATCGAGCGCTTAAGTCCTGGCGAGCTGATTATTGAAAATTTTATCTGGAAAGCGCCTGCCTGGTGGGAGATAAATAAGCATGTGAAGCTGATCGTGCAGCCTGATTACGCGGATATTTTTAAGGACAATCCTCATTATTGCCAATTTAAAGAGGGCTATTATCCAGTAAATGGAGATAAAAAACCCATAAGCCACTTGTGTCAAGTGCAGCCTTTGCACATCGATGCGATTAGAATCCATCACTACTGGTTTGGCGATCGCAACTGGTTTTTATCACAAAAGCGCGCGCGCCGAAAGGCATGGGGAACGGCCTGCATAAACCCCGATTATCTCGAGCAATTTATTGAATCGTTTAATCAGGAAAAAGATGAGGCGATGCTCCGCTTTGTTCCTCAACTCAAAAAAGAACTGGGGCTAGAGTAGTTTTTTATTTTTTGCGGAGGAGGACTTGATATTCGTCCATGAGGATTTCAAAGCCGTTCTCCAAAAGATAGGGAAGAGAGTATTTCGCCTTGCCGTATTCAGACCTATCGCCGAACTTGCGCGAGGTGCCGTTTCTCACATCGTCGATCAATATTAGGCCGCACGGCGCCATGAGATCGCGCTCTACTAAGATCTTTGCCTCTCTTAAGTGTAAAAGCGCTGTAGGCTCAATGGGGAAAACATCTCCCGTGTCCATGTACAGAAGGTCGATCTTCTTATCTGCGGGAAAAGAGCGTAGAAAGTGTTCCGATGTATCCACGTAGTAGTTGAGATAATGGCGATATGGCTCGGTAATCAATTGACAGCGTTTGATATGCGATGCGGCAATATCAACAGTATGCACTTCCAATTCTTGAGAAATCCGGCTTAAGCAAGAGGCGGCCATAAATGTAAAGCAGCCCGCTCCCCAATCCCAGTTCATGGGTTGATCGGGAGTCCACCATTTAGGATCATCTTCGTTGCATCCAAGCAGCCCTCCGTGAACAAAACTGCGCGTGGTCCCCAGCTCAACCACAATTTTGCCGCCAGCTTGTTCAAATTCTTCGAAAGCGCGCAATAAAGTCGCGTGCCGCGATTGGGGCAGGGGAGAGAAATAGCTCACCTCGCCGCCTTGATAGGTGCCCATCTCTAATAAATCCTGATAGGGCATAAGACAGCTTTCACATTGGCTTGCGGCCATTATCGGCTGGCAAAAAAAGAGAAATAACATACTTGCATGCCATATGCTCATTTCACTATCCATTCCTTTGGCAGCAAATCGCGAGTGTCATGGTTATAGGAGGGACAAAACCATTTAGAGGGCGCTATCACTTTTTTGTCTGGATTTTGATTCAAATAGGCTCCCCACCACGAAAAGGTGGAATTGCAAATGATATTGTGCTTGCACATGCTCATCAAATAAAGATCGTGATAGTGCTTTTCTCCTTCGACAAAACGCACATTTTTTCCAAGCGACGAGAAATTTTCCTTACACCACTTCATTTGCGGAGAAAAAACCACGAAAAGAGCTTCCTCTGGAAAAAGGGCCATTGCAGCTTTATAGTAATCCATGCCTAAATTAACGTATACTTTTTGATCAGGGTCTTCCATTAAATAGGAACGCACGTGCACCGCTACTGCGAAAGGATGATCGATGATATCCGCATATTTAGAGCGCAAGTAATTCACAATTTCCTCCGAGGGAGAAAAGAGATCTAAAATCTCCTTTTTATGCTCTCGAAAATACTCTTCCGATTGAAACCATCCTCTCATTTCCATGTTGTCGTGATACGTAATAGGATGGAAAGGAAATTCCGGCTCTCTGTAATAGTATTCTACTTCCTCGGAAGGAGGCGAGGCATCTAGTCGGCTAAAGACCTTTTCGTAATTTTCTTTTAAGTTAGTGCTCTGATCTTTTTGCATCGAAAAATCGGGAAAGAGCGGCACGGCGTTGTTTTTTAAACTCAAGCTCACCGTAGCTGCGACCATAAAGAACTGATTTCCCAATTGCCCAGAGAGCCGCCCTACGACAAAAGGAGGATGCGTGTGAGGCGTTCGTTCGGAAGAAAAAACAGGCATCTTTCTAATTCTGTGAAAAATAATACTCCACCTATCTAGCATGCGCTTAAAGTGATCAAAAGCATACTGCTTCACTTTCCTACGCAATTGCACAAAATCCGTTGCCTCAATTTTAGCTTTGAGATCTCCCCAAGAATCAAAATAGGTGATAACGTCTTTGTGCTCTGGAGAATACCATTCCGACAATTCAAAAAGCCTCTCCTTCGATAAAAAGCGCGCATCGGCGTGAAAATACTTTCCTTTCGTTAACAGTTCCTCTAAAAAGTGCTTTGAAGGGACAAAGTAGGGTATTCCAAAACGGCTGTTTTCGAAAAAGGCCAAATTAGACCAATTATAAGGCAAGTGGATAATCCCCTTAAAATCCTTAAGATCGGAAGGCCCATTATATCTACCACAGTAGTTTTTAATGCCCAGTTGCGTGCACAGAGTGGAAAAGTCCATGAACTTGGTTTCATTGTGATAGGGGGGAAGAAAGAAGCATTCTTTTTTAACCACTGTAGAAGGAATAGAGGAATGGGAGGATTCCATGATCCGCGGATAGCAGGGAGCGATCACAAAATTTGTGATATTTACTCCTTTTTCCTGCGCGTACCTTCTTTCAAACGAAGTGTAAGGAATCACGAAGACATTTTTCTGCATCAGAGCGGTGCGAAAAAAATCATAGTATTCCGGATCGGGAAACTCTCCATCCAAACTGGCGTGATCATAGTAATCAAAGCGATTGCAGACCCAAACGATTAACGGCTTTTTCCAGCCATTTTGAATAAAAACTCTGGAGAGTGGTGCTGTGTCTGAAACGAGAATGACATCAAAATTCTCAAAAAGCCTTTTATGCTTATTCCAGATATTGTCGGCTCTTTCATGCGTAATATTGTACAAAACATTGCCCGAAGATACGCCGTCAAAAAATTTTCCAGGCAAATCAGGAATAAACCAGGATTCGACATTTAAATCGAGTAGTTTGCCAATTCCTTCAAACTCTTGAATGCATCCTTTATGAAAAGAGAGATGCAAGACTTTTAAGTGTTTAGTAGGCTCTTGTACGGGAATTTCAACAGAGAAAATTCTTCCCGTTGCCAGTGTCCATGCAATGGCAAATAAAATACACAGAAGGCGTTTCATAGGAAAATTTATTTCTCGGCGATAAGATTGTTCTCAAGTTTTGACAAAGGATAAGCGCGGTTAGCCTGTGCGCGCTCGCGCCAGGCGGCGGGAAGATTTTCGAGGGAAAGCAGTGCATCGCATGCTTTTAAAGATTCCTGGCATTGCCCGACATAATAAGAACAGATCGAAAATTGGAAGAGGATTCCATAATGCTGCATCCATTCAATATTAAACAGAAAATCCTTTTCAGCGGGTTGTGGAATTCTCCTCCACTTTTTAATGACATCATAGGCTTTTTGATATTCTCCCTCCTGATTGTACAATTCCGCTAACTGATAGATAGGTTCAACGCGATGGGGTCGGAAGATATGCGCGTTTTTAAAAGCTTCTTCGACAATAGTGAAAGAGAGCCCCAAATCGCGCAGTATGTGCGCAATTTGCAAATGCGACCAAAATACTTCTTCATCCCATCCGCGCATGTCAATACGCTTTTGGTAGCACTGCAGGGCCTTGGGCTTATCGCCTGCATCGCGATAGCTTTCTGCAAGATAAAAAGCGTAGCGGTGGTTATCAGGCTCTTTTTTTAATCCATCTTCTAGTACGACGATGTTTTTGAGAAATTTCTTGGAATCATACGTACTTGCGCCGTCATCTAAGGTGACATATTTTACGTCTTGAAGTATCTCAGATGTGTAGGGAAGAGAGCAGTCTAAGTATTCATGCGTCACTCCCACCCATCGCCAAGGCAGGTTTCCCTTAGCAATTTGCGGCTTTACGTATTGAAAATCTTTTGTCCCTCTCCACATACAGTAGAGATCTTTTGTAAGTACTGGAAATTGCGGCTCTCCCTGAAATTCTAAAACATCATCTGCATCCATAAAAAGAATGTAGTCTCCTTTGCCTTTGGCTAGGTTGAAAGCTTGCGAACGATTTTCTCCAAAATTTTTCCATGGGCATTCATAAAGTTCGCCAGGGATGTTTTTTAATTCTTTCTTAATAATCTTTTGCGTTCCATCCGATGAGCCGGTATCCACAATCACCCAATAATCAATCATGGACTTTACAGAATCTAAACAGCGTTTAATGACTTTACTTTCATTTTTAACGATCATGTTAAGACAGATTGTTTGCTTTGCTTCGATGAGAAGCGGAAGCGCAACAAAAAATAGATAGCTCAGAGTGCGCAACATACAAAAACTCTTTCTTATTTTTAGAGAAGATCTTACTTAAAAAAAAAAAATATGCAAACGAATTTTATCGAATTTCAATCAAAAATTCTGATCCCAACAACAGACTCTGCTAACCGGAATGATATCCAACCGCTCGACAGGTTGATAGGCAAGCCTTTTTGTTATGCTACAAGAAGGATTGTGAGATTTCTGAGATCCAAATGAATAGAGCGGAAGCGAAAAAATAAGCTGCCCTTGATAAATAGTTTTGAATATGTGATCGTAAGTGACGCTAAAATCAAGAGCGATATAATCTTTAAATTGTGGACGTAACCCCAATTTAACTCCCCAAGCATTGAAATGACATTTTCCGTTTATATAATAAGTTCCCCCCGTAATATAAAGGAAATAATCAGAGGTTAAAATGGCACGGCATCCGAGCTCTGTATCAAATCCTGAATACATAAACTCAAATTTCCTTTCCGTCATAAAGAAATCGCCTTCAAAATCGTCAAACGTGCATTTTTTTTGATGCAATTTATCTCCAATCGGGAAATAAGCATTTAAACGAAAATCCCATATATTCCCGAGCGCTTCCATCCCTACGCCAAAACGACTCCATCCCTTTCCTATAGTGCTATGTCGATAATCGTAATAAACATTTGCGCCCCAAATCGCATTACACTTTTTTGGAATATATCTGCATACTAAACCAACATTTGCTGCAAAACGATTGGCATTGCGATCATCAGCAAACTCATGCCAACGCACATCAATCTGCGGCAACATATGCCCGGTTCTTATCGAGGGCGCCACAAGCACGCCTAAAGTCCAGTAATTGTTTACATTGCCGAACCCTTCCCTGGATTCTTGTGTATTACTTAAAAACAGGCGCTGAGGCAAGAAATCAGTATGGTGAATAAAAGACGAAGACGGTTGATACGCTGAGGAGACATAAGTAGTATTAACATTATCATCCGAAACAGCCCAGAGATGATCTTGAACGCAAGGGAGATTTATATCTTCTATAAAATGCTTAAGCCTTGCGCCAACTAAAGCATCTAAATCATCGCTATTATATGGCAATAATTCATGAACGTCGACATCTCTTAATTTTACATTAAATAAGTTTTGAGTCATCGGAGACTCTCGCCGTTCATTGAAACATAAAAGACTTTCTTTGAAGATATATTCTCTTTCATCCTTCTTTGTCAGAAAGACATTATATGCAAGTAATTGGATGCCATTGCGAATAGATTTAATAACAAACAAAGGCAGTAGAAGGAGAATGAGCACGCAGGTAGCAATTGCTTTTGTCTTATGATGTAGAAAAATATGGATCTTCTGCCAGTTGTATTCTTTTATAGAATATATTTTTTTTAGAATGCTAATGCCCAATTTCTTCAAAAATTGTTGCATTGAGAAAAACCAATGTAATTGCTCACACCATCCTTCTCCCCAAATCTTTGAACGTTTGTAATCCTTCTTGAAAAACCATAGACCGCTCTTGAAAGGGCAAGAAAATGCACGTGAGCTCACACTTATGGCAAAACGTATCTTCTTCTTCACTTTCCATAAAGTCTTGCGGTTTATTATAGACTCTGAAAAGAAAATGATTTTAACGTGCTTTTTAAATTTTCTACAAATTTTTTGAACGTGACACTTTATTTGAAATGCAGAAAGATAAACAAATATGCAATGCTGCTTAGTAAAGAATAAATCATCTTTTACACACTTTCTAAATCGAGAAACAAGCCATTTGCAATAATCAACAACACGCTGAATGCGAATATACAATTGACGTACAGCGTTGCGCTTTATTTTCCGCGCACCGTAAAAACCTTGTTTATAAAAACGACAAATGAAAACCCAGTAAAAGCCATAGCCACTTCGTATTAAGGCGTATATATGTTCAAGACGCTTTTTACAGTAAGATAGGTAAACTGTGCCAATTTGCGAGAGATAAAAGCAAAAGACATTCGCATTTCTGATTTGACGCTTTAATACTCGGATTGAATGGACTAACCATCTGTTTATGTGAAGACAAACACATACACAACACTGTTTAACAAGATCAAAAACATTTTTTATATGTTTTCTAAATCGAGAGACAAGTTTTTTGCAATATTGGATTACATGCTTCAGGTATTGTAGAAACGTCTTTCTGCAGCGCCTCTGCTTGCTAACAATATTTTTAACAAGGTCCTTTCGTATTGCGTGGAAAGAACGGCGCATACGTCTAGCAAACTTTTGCACTTGTATTTTAAAAACACAGCAAGAGCCATAACCGCTGCGTATTAAGACATATATATGCTCAAGACACTTTTTACAGTAAGATAGGTAAACTGTGCCAATTTGCGAGAGATAAAAGCAAAAGACATTCGCATTTCTGATTTGACGTTTTAATACTTGGATTGAATGGACTAACCATCTGTTTATGCGAAGACAAACACATACACAATACTGTTTAACAAAACCAAAAACATTTTTTTTATGTTTTCTAAATCGAGAAACAAGTTTTTTGCAATATTGGATTACATGCTTCAGGTATTGTAGAAACGTCTTTCTGCAGCGCCTCTGCTTGCTAACAATATTTTTAACAAGGTCCTTTCGTATTGCGTGGAAAGAACGGCGCATACGTCTAGCAAATCTGAAGAGAGTTTTTCTCACAGCTTCTAAATTATTCTTAAAACATTCTAACCCCATCTCCACAGAGGAATTTGGATCGGATATTTTTTCTGCAGAGGACGGTAGCGTGTGCTTATTCAAATATTGAGAAGCCTTTCTTTTCTTAAACTGAAAAATATTTTTAATAATGAAAAAGACATTCATCAATCCGAAGAAAACGATCTGCACCAGGTGTAATAAACCTACGCGACAAAATGATAAAATTCTCAGAAACATTCTGAGACTTCCAATAATATAGGGCTCGCACAATGACGAAAGGATCCATTGGGACTTCTTTTTAGAAATCCGATTTGGACATTTTGCGATACGATGTACCGCCACCCATTTTTTATCATCCTCTTTTTTTTTCACAACTCCTTCAGAACATAGTAAATTCGCAGCATTTCGCCTCTCTTTCATTTGAGCATATTTATTTTTTAATTATTTTAAACAACACCTCAAAATTAAATTGTTCTTATAAAACTAGTTATATATATAATTTAAATATGCGTAAAGTCTTTATTTTTTAGTATTTAACTTAATAACAATTCATTTTTACATAATAACACAACACATTGAATTAGAAAGCGTTATTCGCGAAACAGTTGTTTATAAATTAATAAAATATTGCCTTGATCAGCTGAAAACAATTATATAAGAGTTGTGTGATGAGATTACACGATTTAAAAATCACACTCTATATACAAATGAATTCAAAAGTTGGGAATTTGGCAAGGAAGCGGTGCAAATTTTTGTGTCTAGAGCGAACGACCATTACTGAATAGCAAGGCGCAAGTGACGACCGAAAATTTGCTGCCAAGCTAACGCCGCCAAATCTCCAATTTTTCAAGTTGTTTGGATATACAGCATCCCCCTTCTTCTATAAGGACTGTTCTCAACCCTAAATTCCAGAAGCAAATCGTCCCAATATCAGTTTCCCCAAAGTCATCAACATCAATGCTCTATTCGAAGTCATAACCAGTTTGTAGTCTTTGCTAAATCAACGAAATTTCCCTATTCAAGCAAACGTTCTTTCTACTATCCAGCATTTGGGTCCGATCGCAAATCAGTAATCAAAATGTCCCTATCAGGGAGCTTCTCATAACACGCGGTGACTCCTGCGCAGAAGACAAGAAAAGAAATTATTGTAAAACCATTGGATCTTCCAGAAGAAACTATTCCGTGACCCTAAATGAGCGAATTTTTGGTGAACCCAGGCCTTAAGACCTGGGATTATAATAGGTGGTGTATCTGATTAGCACTTGCTATATTTGTAGAATTTTAAGAACTCAGCCTGTTAAAAGAAAAATTTTTTTACAACATATCCGAGCTAAAACGGAAAAACTCTTGTGATAAAATTTTTATTCACTCATTATATTTATAATCTCTTAAAATGGTGAAATTGAAAGACATGCGCTTAAAACATGCGTTGTTTTTTTTTCTAGCATTTTCTTTTGCAAACAACTTCTTTACTTTAAGAGCAAATGCGATAAATGAACATGTCCATCTTTTTACTCGTTTTTCAAATTCTTCATTAGCTAATTCGGGTTGTAGGGATCATGATTGCTTTCCTAAACCTAGACAAGGCCCTCCTGGATCACCTGGCCCCCAGGGACCTACTGGCCCATCAGGATCTCAAGGCAATCCGGGGTCTACTGGACCTACTGGCCCAGCAGGTGCAGGAACTGGAACTATCGGACCCACGGGTGTCACTGGCCCAGCAGGTATGACTGGAGCTACAGGGGCAATAGGTCCAACAGGCCTAACAGGAGATACTGGACCAACAGGGGCAACAGGTCCAACAGGTGTGACTGGAGCCACTGGACCCACAGGAGTAACAGGTCCAACAGGCCTAACAGGAGATACTGGACCAACAGGTCCAACAGGTGTGACTGGAGCCACTGGACCCACAGGCGTAACAGGTCCAACAGGTGTAACTGGAGTTACTGGACCAACAGGGGCAACAGGTCCAACAGGTGTAACTGGAGCTACTGGACCTACAGGCGTAACAGGTCCAACAGGTATGACTGGAGTTACTGGACCAACAGGGGTAACAGGTCCAACAGGTGTGACTGGAGCCACTGGACCCACAGGGGCTACTGGACCCACAGGCGTAACAGGTCCACCAGGCGTAATAGGAGATACTGGACCCACAGGGGTAACAGGTCCAACAGGTGTGACTGGAGCCACTGGACCAACAGGGGTAACAGGGGCTACTGGACCCACAGGGGTAACAGGTCCAACAGGTGTGACTGGAGTTACTGGACCAACAGGCGTAACCGGAGTTACTGGACCCACGGGTCGTACAGGACCCACAGGTGTGACTGGAGCCACCGGACCTACAGGTATAACAGGTCCAACAGGGGTAACTGGAGCCACTGGACCTACAGGCGTAACAGGTCCAACAGGCATAACAGGGGCTACTGGACCCACAGGTGTGACTGGGGCTACTGGACCCACAGGGGTAACAGGCGTAACCGGAGTTACTGGACCCACGGGTCGTACAGGACCCACAGGTGTAACTGGAGCCACTGGACCGACAGGGGTAACAGGTCCAACAGGCGTAACCGGAGTTACTGGACCAACCGGTCCCGTTGGTCCCCTTGCATTCAGTGATTATGGTTACGCTTTTTTGTCAGGAAATACGACTGGAGGTTTCACTCTAGCTACCAATGGAACTGTTCCATTTGAAAACCTTGTCAGTACTCCTAATGATACTCGTTTATCATTAGTCGGAGGGAATATAGTTATCGCAGATACAGGAGTATATCAAATAGAAATTGGAGTTATGCCAATAACTGCTACTGCTACGGCTCTCAGTTTCGCAGTAGGAATAAATGGAGGTGTTAATGTAATGCAACGAAACATCGACGCTGAAACTGCCGCTCAACCCCCTATATTTATGTTTTGTCAATCAATGATTATATCAATAGTAGTTAATCCCACCACTCTGACTTTAGTAAATAGAGGCAGTTCTATTAACATAAACACCTTCCGAGGCAATGCTGGAATGACTAATAGAGGCATTTGTGCTTTTATGACAATTATTAAACTGGGATCACTTTGATGGCAGAAGCTTAGTTATGCAATAGGTCTATTTATGAATCTAAAATTATTGAAGATATTAATGACAATAGGATTACTAACAAACCAATCTCAATCCGAACAAATGGTTAGGGGACAAAAACATGTAGAATTAGAAAACCAAAATATTATTACAAATATTCGCGATCAAAAAAATCAAAATAAAAAGAAACATTTTCTTTCTGTTTGCGCCCTCTTTAACAATGAAGCTCAATTTTTAAAAGAATGGATTGAATACCACCTTCTTATAGGCGTCAACCATTTTTATCTATATAATCTAGAAAGCACTGATCCTTATATAAAAATACTTAGTGAATATATTTCCCAAGGAATCATTACATTAATTCATTGGCATAATTGTATTAAAAATGAAATCGACCCTGATTTTGCAAATCACGAATATCTGTGGCCTTTGAGCGCCGAAATTACAGCATATGAAAATGCAATGCAATTCAAAGCTATTCAAGACACAGAGTGGCTCGTGATGTTGGATGTGAATGAATTTTTAGTTTTTCAAAATGAACTTAAGATTCGCGAAGTTTTAGAAAAATACTCAGAATTTCCGGGAATCGTCTTGTCCTGCGATTATTTTGATGCCTCTGCAAAAAAGGTCTTTCCACAAAGAAAACTACTCATTGAAACTTTAGAACTCACAAAAGCACCTAAATATAATCCTTATCATGCTGTTGTGAAGATGATTTTTAAACCTCATCAATGCAATGGCTTTATATGGCCGCCCTATAAAATGCAATTTATGCGCAAGCAACACGCAATTGCAATAGGTAAACGTGAAATGCGGATCAATCATTATGTTAATCGAAAGGAAAATCTATTCTCTATTCCTGCGAACATTGCTTATGTGGACAATCGCTTGCTCTCAGATGACGAGATGGAAAAATTCTTTAATTTAGGTTATCGCGTTGAAGATCAAGATCATGTAATTTATCGGTTCATTCCAGAGCTTTTAGTACGGATGAGCTATGACCCCCTGTGGGGATGGTAAGAAAAATATATTCTCCTACCAAAATCCAATTTTTCAAGTTGTTTGGGCATATACTATGTTTAACAATTTAGTTGGATAGGTTCATAGTGTCAAAGTTTTTGGATATAAATACATAGGGATCATTTTTCAGCGGGACAAGCATCGAGTTCACTGTATTACAATCAACAAAATACAGGTAGGCTTCTCTATCTTCAATACCAATGGGAATAATAAGTTGCTGACCAAAATGATCTAAAGTCATACCACAGCAATATTCAACACCTTGATGGTTAAAGAAAAAGGGCGTCGAAATCTTAGTGATGGTTAACTCATCATTTAAAAACAAAAAACGGTGGAGATAACAACGAGAGAAATCGTCATTTAATACTACTTCATGCACGAGCAACAAATAACCTCCTTCAAAAGCAATAGGCGCAGCAGAACCTCTAAAATGCGTGAAATCAAATTTTTGTTGATCGTAAACGATAGATTGGCACTCTCCACTATTTATATCAGGGATAACGATTACAAAAGGATCAAAAGAATAAATCAAATGAATTTTGCCATCCTTCACAAAGGGCAACCAATTTTTTTCACATCGGTTAGGATCAGGCCCTTTCAATGGAGTCAGTTGTTTGACTTTAATAACAGGTTCATTTGTGAGAGGGAAAAGCTGGCAAAGGACAATCTGAAAATTGCCAAAGGGATTAGTATCTCCCGCACAACAACTAAACCAAATACTGTCTTGAAAATTAAAAATACGACAGTCATCTAATCCTTCTATATTAAATGTGCAAATACGCTTGCGTGGTAAATCTTCTATTATTTCTTTTTGAGATTGCAGATTAAATTCACTATTGTATTCAAGAAGAAAATTCCGCGTGCGAAATATGCCTGTGGGATCAGATGTATGAAATATTTTTGCTCCTTTTTGTGTATAATTGACACTTCGACAAATCAGCTGATATCCATTTTGCGTCTTTCGAATGGAAGGATTCATAGGATGATAATATTCTTCAACACTTTTATCGATAAGAGGTAGAGTGAACTGGATAGGCATTTGATGAGCAGTGTGTATTTTTCCCACATAAAACAGCAAATTCTTATATGTTTGTTCCTTTACATGCCAGGGAACCTCTTTTCTCAGAAGAAGATTATTTGCAGCAGAGGCTCCTTCATTTCGATAAGGTGTATAATAAGCACAAATGGAAAGTTCTTCATCTATTTGATAAGGAGAAAAAACAGGCTCTGTCCATAGCGCTTGATTGTCACAAATCCGGATCTGAGATCCCCGTTTTGCAAAAAGATAGCCCAAGTGATTCTGACTGTTTTTACGGTAAAAAGACGCAAGTGCATGTAGAGGTTCCGGGCGAGAGGGATCAACTTGATAGGCTTGTAAGTACCAATGCGCTGACGCGGTCCCATTTTGCATCTCTCGATAACACTCTGCAATCATATAATGAGAAAACCATATTTTTTCAATATCATCGCTTTGAGTAATATACTGTTGATGCAACACTATTGCTTGTTCATATTTTCTTAAAGCCTTATACGATTGAGCACAGTAAAAGAGCTCGTTGAGATTTTCTTGGCAGCACTCTTTAATGCTCTGCGCAAGACGTTGTGTTATGTATGTGTCTTGGGGAATTTCAGCAATATTAACAGAATTCAAAAATGTTGTTCTAGTTTGAGTATTCAATGACAAATCTAGAAATGATGAAGCAATGCTCCAAGGCTGAGATGCCTTAAACAGGAATATTTCTTTCTGTCTTAAGCCCCATTTTGCTTTAATATTTAAACAAGAATAAGCTTCTTCGGTGAGGAGGCTGTTGTTTAATGCTTCCGCATGGTTTAAAACTGTTCCCGGGGCTAAAAATAATAAATAACTAAAGGAAAGTTCATATCCCATTTTATTTATCATCACTTGTGCAGTTGTTGTAAACAGCATATCTGCTGCGTTATCATTAAAATGCATAATATGAAGAGGAATTTTTGTTCTATACGCGAAAGATCGGATTAATATAAGCGTATCATCTGTAGATCCACGATCGTAAATACAAATGCAATCGATACAATCCTTAATGCTTTCTAAAGAAAGTTCAATTACAGTTTCATCATTTTGAACGACCATCACAAGGCAAATATGAGCATGAGATTTGCAAAAAATAAATAAACAACAAAAACCACACCATAAAAACTTGTAAAAAATATGAAAATCAAATCTACTCAAATTAATGACGATTTTTTAACCTCCTATCTTTGCATTGTCAGAAAGCCAACCGGGAATATTCGTCACAATATCTCGCGTACAATTATAAAGATTAATTTCTGGGATAAAAAAATAATCTATGTCATAGGGAAAATAGATTTTATAAGTTTTATAAAAATCTAATATTTTTTTCATTCCAGTCCGATGGACGACCATGGAATGGGAACCAAAGCGCATTCTGATCTTAATAATATCACGAGTAATATGGGTGCGTTTCAAATAATAATCAAGGGGTTGTAAATTTAAAAGAGGCCTAGGCCTTATCATTGTACAAGGCACAGGATTGCCATCTGCCCCCTTAATTTCCGTGTCTGTAAAAAACACATCCCAATCAGGAGCTAAGTGATTTAAGGAGCTGATAAGAAAAGACAGTTCCCGAGGATCGCTCGCCACGTAAATGTCGTCTTCAATGATCCAAATAGTCTCGTAACCAGCATCAAAAGCATCTTGCAATATAGAAAGATGGCTCATAATGCAGCCTATAGCACCACGAGAAAGTGAATGGGAATAATAGGTTACACCTGGCTCTTTCATGATTTCACAACTTTGATATTCTTTATCGCCGACATGACGATACACTGTAGCGATCGGACCTTCAGGCATACCTGGTTGAAACACGATACCTAAATCATCTATAGCCTCAAAACTTAAATTCCAACCATTAATAGCAGAAAACCGATAGGGATGAATATTATAACGCGTTAAAGCCTGTACTGTGCTTTGATATTTTTCTTTGCGATGATCTAAGTTAATCATATAGATAAAATCTATATTAGCAATTTCATTAGATCTTGACTTTTCTTCAATTTTCCTAAAATACTTTTCTATTCCAGCATGTAGATGGAAAATGAAAACACATTGCAGAATAATAAGAAAGTTTTTATTATTAAGACTCAACATTATTGCTCCCTATAATTTGGATTACCGTTATCGGAAATCCCACCGGCAATTGTAGTTACAATATCTCGTATACAACTATAAAGGTTTATTCCTTCAGGGAAAAAATACTCCATGTCATAAGGGAAAAAAATTTTATATGTTTTGAAATAGTCCAATAATTTCTTCATGCCAGATCTACGTACAATCATGGAATAAGAACCAAAACGCAATCCAAGCTTAATAATATCTTCATTTACATAAAATCGTTGGCAATAATGTGATAGCGATTGATAAGGAAAATTTGGTCTTGGGCGGATGCCACCACAATACACGCGATTCCCATCACTTCCCTTTGTTTCATTATCGGTGAAAAGAACATCCCAATTAGGAGCCAAGACATCTAAAGTGCTGATAAGAGAAGAAATTTCTAAAGGATCACTAATCACCCTAATGTCATCTTCCATAACCCAGATCGTATGATATCCAGAATCATATGCATCTTGAAGTACGGATAAATGACTCAAAATGCAGCCAATTGCCCCACGTGACATAGAATGACAATAATATGCCACGCCTTCTTCTTGCATAATTTCAAAGCTCGGGTATTCTTGGCCATTAACATGGCGAAAAACAGATGCAATTGGCCCATGTGGAGATCCTTTTTGATAGCGTACCCCTAAGTCATCTATCGCTTCAAAACTCAAATGCCATCCATTAACGGCTGAAAATCTAAAAGGATTTATCCCATAAGGCATCAGAGTCTTGACTGACCTTGCGTACTTTTGAGGCCTTTCATCCAAGTTAATCATGTAAATAAAATCGACGTTTTTTATACTATGAACAGCCTCGTCTTTATCTCCAACCTGTTTAAAATACGACTCTATATTAGCCCATAGTACTTTTGTTAGGTTTAAGCAGAGTAGAAAAAGTAAAAACGGCAATGTTTTCATGATTCTTTACGGATAGGATAAACCGCCTAGTCCAAGCCCAAGGCATCGTACAAAATAGGCATCGTATAATTCTTGACTAATGTATACAGCTCTTCCACATTCTCCATTGATATACCAATGAGCTAAGGGGAGAAAATGGGCGTCTGTCAAGAATTGTTTAAGTGTAAAGTAATCAGGAGTGCCCATACGGGCTAAGTAAAAAAAACTCGGGAGAATAATTAGTTTTACGCTTTTTAAAATTTTAGGAGAAGCCTGAAGAATTTGTAATTCTAATCCGTCAGTATTTAAGTTTAATACATCAACATGTTGAATGCCATTTTCCGCACAGAATTCGTCCAAACAAAAGCAAGGCACATACATCTCAAAATGAAAATGGTTCTGCTGCGGAGAGAAAAAAGGGGGGAGCAATGAATTTTTCTGTTCGTAAGAAAAATCATCATCAAAAATGCTCCTAAAACAATAAAGCACAGCTGACCCAGTATAATCGCTTATGGCACAGTTATGTATTGCAACATTATCCAACTGTGCATTAATGATGGCTTGTTTCAATTCATAAAACGCACGAGGAGAGGGCTCGCACGCAATGACTTTGGCGTGAGGCCAAATTTTTGCTGCATAAAGAGTTTCTGCTCCCTGATAGGCCCCCACCTCAAGAATCACAGGATTGTAGGGCAAAAACTGGACCATCCAATTGAGATCTACCTTGCCATAACCACGAAACGTATTAGTGCCTTCATAATAAACATCTCCTGCAAAACTCCGAAGAACCAAAAAATAAACGCACCCTACCATCAACCATTTAAATCGCATACCATTTTATTCCATCGTGTTATTTTTCTTCTAAATACCACATCCATCCGTCATGATGTACAGTGAGGTTGTTTTCACGCGCAAAGACATCCACAGCCCGCATGACAGGGCCGCCTTGTTTGGATGCATCATAATCCCAAAAATAATCATCTCCGCACAATATTCCATGACCTTTGATAAAAGGAAACCATAAAACAAGATCCTGAATTACGCTGTTAAAATCATGCGTTGCATCAATGTAAATTAAGTCTGGCTTGACATTTCGTATCCATGCTTCTTTTGCACTGGAAAACAACATGGCCGCTTCAATACTCGACATTTTTAAGGGAATGATCTTATGGGTAAGATTTTCATGAATTATATTCGAAAGAAATTGTCGATACAAATTTGCCATATCAAAAGAGGAATTATCTTCATTCGGAGATCCCATCCAATGATCAACCGCATAAACAATCCCATCTTCTGGAAGAGTTTTAGCAATATGTCTAGTGGATAACCCTAGCCAACACCCTATCTCGATAACAGTTTTAACATTTCCCCTTCTAATAAGCCACTCAAGGGAAGGACCATTTTTATACCATCCCTGTGGATTAAAAGGCATGATTTCTATTTCGTTATACGGTAAGGGCAAAGATGCAGCATTAACAAAAAAAGTACACAAGATACTGAGAACACTCAAGCAGTGCATTAGATTCACAAATGTCCCTCCACAAATTATAAGATGCGCCACTATATGCCTACAAATATAATTTTTCAATCACCGTTTTTTGGGAAACCCAGGCCTTAAGGCCTGGGATTATAAGCAAATCCGCTTAATCATTTGTAAAAATCTTACTTTCTGGTATAAGGTTTTCCTTTTGAAGGAAAGTCATGATCAAAATTCGATTAAACCAAGATCAAAGAGAAGCATTGAAAGTTCTCAGAAATACGCGTTCTTGCCTAAGCGAACGAGCACACTACATTCTTCTATCTGATGAAGGTTATGCTGTG
>DASXPV010000017.1:0-1897 GCA_036493355.1 Rhabdochlamydiaceae bacterium | reverse complement strand
CGCATGCTCGACATCATCCAGTGGCTGTGGAGTAATGATAGGCGCGGCGAAAAGGCTTAGGCCTTGCTCCCTCTTCATAGGATCTAATGCGCGGGGCGCTTTGGCATTCTTTGCAGCAGCATCCGGCAAAAGCGCGCGCGCTGCGGGCAGCATAAAAATAGCGCATTGCAGTCCATATTCGAGCAGTTGTAATACACATCGGTATTTTGATCGCAGTGCAGACAGCGGCTAATGACCTCGCTCGATTTCTTTCGATTGGCAAAAACACGCGAGGAATTTAGAATACCCCCCATGCTTTTAGGAGTCGTATTTGCTTTAGCCGCCTGCTTTATTTGGGGATTGATCTTTGTCGTTCCTCAATTCCTGAGCGGATTTAGTTCCATTGAAGTGGCTTTAGGGCGTTATTGCTTCTATGGGATTGTCTCCTGCCTGATTTTTTGCAAACTTAAGTTCCAAGGCAGATGCAAGTATCCACGCTCCATTTGGGTAAAATCGCTCTACTTTTCCCTGATCTCCACCATTGGGTATTATACTTTTGTCGTTCTCGCCTTGCGCTACTCAACTCCCGCCATTTGCGCCCTGGTGCTGGGAATCAGTCCCATTACTATTGCCTTTTATGGGAACTGGAAGCAGAGGGAAACCACTTTTAAAAGCCTGATTCTTCCGTCTCTGCTCATCCTATTGGGCCTAGCGATCATCAACGTTCCCCACCTGGCAAAGGCAGCTTCGCCTTCTTCTTATGTCTTGGGCTTGGCCTGCTGCGTCATGGCTTTGATAGCATGGAGCTGGTATGTAGTGGCCAACTCGCGCTTTTTAAAACAGCATCCCCACGTCCGCTCTAGCGATTGGTCGACGCTCATCGGCGTATCCACGTTGATTTGGGTCATCATCTTTGCCCTTGCATTGAGCGTTTTTGAAAGTAACAGCAGTTTGGACAAGCATTTCGCATTCACACCGGAACTCATAAACTTTCTCCTCGGTAGCGCGATCTTGGGGCTGCTTTGCTCTTGGGTAGGCGCCTATTTGTGGAACAAAGCGAGCCTGAACCTTCCTGTTTCCCTAGCAGGGCAACTGACAATTTTTGAGACCATCTTCGGCGTCATTTTCGTTTACATCCTGCAGCAGCAGACACCACCGTTTCTCGAGAGCATTGGCATCGCCATCCTTTTAATTGCCATTGTCTACGGCATTCGCCAATTTTCTAAACGCAAGGGGTATGGCAAAGAATTAAAGCCTCACTAATTTTTTTAGTAAAGCTTTCCACCGATCACGGCCTCATCTTCTTTGTCGGGAACGATTAAAATCGTGTGATGGCTGGCATCGGGAACGCCCAGCGTCAGCACCTCCGAGATAAAAGGGCCAATTTGCCTGGGGGGAAAGTTCACTACGCCGAGCACTTTTTTCCCGACGAGTTCCTCTTTTTTGTAGTAGTGGGTAATCTGAGCGCTGGAGCGCTTTTTGCCAATGGAGGGACCAAAATCAATGGTCAATTTGTACGCGGGTTTGCGAGCCTCGGGAAAGTCTTCCACTTCGACAATCACACCTACGCGAATGTCTAACTGCTGAAATTCGTCAATCGTAGCCATATATCCTATTTTTTGAATGCATTTCGCGAATGCAGTTTAGCTTAAAGATACTTTTCTCTAAACTCCAATCTCTCCATTTCCACGCAAAAAAATCTTCTTTCTCATCACCGCATGTGAAATGACTTTAGAGATGTTCGGCAGTTGGGGAAACATGCTCGGCCTGCGCGGCATCGGCCTGCGCGGCATCGGCGTGCGCTTAGACGGCAGGATATGCAACACCATGAAAGCGTTTGAACTCTCCGAGCGCGGTATCAAACCGGGCCTTACCGTCGTGCTCGAGCCCACCCAAAAACGCATGCTCGACATCATCC
>DASXPV010000016.1:0-38842 GCA_036493355.1 Rhabdochlamydiaceae bacterium | reverse complement strand
TTCCAGTGGACAATCCTGAAGAAGTTCAACTACAAGGTCTGATAGCATGGGTCGAAGCGTGCAATTTTAATATTTTCTTCAAAAAGTTAACACAATCCATTAATTGGGACCTTATTCCTCTACACGAGCGCCCTAACCTTGATCAACTTTCGAACCAAACGCCTGGCGAATATGATAAGGGCTATGCGCAATTAATGCGCACATGGATGCAAAAGAACCCAAACGCTCTACTGCCTATCACCGTACTTGATTTAAGAAACTCGGGCCTTTCCATGCTGCCATCAGAAATCGGCCTCCTCGTTAATTTAACTGTTTTGAACCTTGAGCATAATCAGCTTCAGCAACTTGTTCCAGAGATAGGCAACCTTGGCGCATTACAAGAGCTGTACCTTGAGCATAATCAGCTTCAGCAATATCCCGTAGAGTATAGATAACCTTGGCGCATTGGAAGAATGTGACCTTAACAATAATCCATTCCAGCAAGCAGATTCTGATGAAGAATTTTTTGATGAATCTGGCGTGAACTTTGTAGTTAAGCCCTGGCAATAAGTAGATCACTATCTGGGGCAAAGGATAGTTCCTTGCGCCGTGCCTATAAGCACTGCCGCGCATGCGGAATAAAAAATTTGAGGAGCCTTCTTGCCAAATTCCCAATTTTTCAAGTTGTTTGGGTATAAATTACTGAAAAAAACGAAGCAGGTTGCCACAACTACAAGGCGCGGACGCTGCTGTCTTAGGCAAAAAAACTGATTGCAGGTGCGGATTGAACCAAGTAGCAAATTCAGGCACGTTGCTCAACGAATGCACCATTACATGGCATTTGGAGAGAAATAGACAATCGACCAACGCCATGACTCCACCGTTAAATCCGGGTTTGCGCATATGAAATTCTTCCGGATGGGCAAGGTAATATTTATGCTTCTCATAAATCAAATGCGGGTCTTGCTCGTGTTGCGCTCTAAAAGCATCTGTAAACGTCAACTGCGAGAAGTCGAAGGCTTTGAGAAATTCTCCGATGACAAAATGGCTATCTGTCGCTAAAAAAATCTTGGGGTTTTTACCTTTGTGAAAGGCAAATAGTTCTTGCGTCTCTCGAATATAATCTTCTAATTTCAAATCGTTCCAAAGAGGATTTTCGGCAGAATGCGCAGCCGCAAACCGCACGTGAATCCCAATGCAATAGTGCCCTGCCAGATTGTCAGAAAAAAACGCATCGGCTTTTTCTAAAATCTGTTTCTTTATCACAATATAAGCAGTCAATCTATCATGGATAAATTGCCGATAAGGCAAATAAGCATCGTACTGAAGCCATCTCTCGATGCAGTTGGGATTGTCGTATAGAACCCGTTTTCCGAATAGACTACAGCAGAGTTCGAGGGCACATCGTGAATTTGGAAACTCCATTACGAGAAAATATGAAAGACGAACGGCCTAAGGATTTCTTGAGATGGATGATGAGGACTCGACGTCTTGTTGAAACGGTCATTGGACAACTGGTTGATCGATTTCACATTGAGAAAGTACGGGCTCGAGATTTGTGGCATCAGTTCTCTAGGTTTTGGAGAAAGTTATTGGCACATACGATCAGTATTAAGTTGAGCTTGAACATAAAGAATGAGCCCTTACAATTTGAGCATCTTGTCCGCCATTAATCATGTGCGATTTTCCACCTCGGAAAACTCGCACACGCGTTAATAACAGATTAAACATAATTGAGGGCGGCCCGGTTCAAACAGCTGAGTCGAGGCTTGTTTTTTTTGCCACTTAAGAAGCTCGTTAGAGTGGCCAACCGTATACGTCTCTTCAGAAAAGACGTCCTTCCACGAGCGGATCACTGTAGAAAAATTCTGCACTTTGCGCTTATCGTAAAAAGCCTCATCTTTTACGCCTTGAGGAAGAGGAGTGGTGGACTTGCTTGCCCCCAGTTTGTATAAAATCAGGTTCGTAAAAATGATGAGGCACTTTCTCGGTAGATAGCAGACGATATGCCCCGTCCAAGAAAAAAGCTGCCGAATGGCATAGGGTGTATCGGCAACGATCTCCTCCCACACGCCCAAAAGCCAGATGTGTATTTTTTTCACCACGTCTCCAAGCACTGGCAGTTGATCAAGATCCGGCAAGGCATTCCACACACTCTGCGGAATTGTTGTGCGCAAATTTACATCTATCCCCAGCATGCTTAGCACGTCCTCAGGCAGACGTGTGCAATTTTGCTTGGCAAAGTTAAAGCGCAGATACTCTTTATTAATCTCATCCACGCGCTGCAATACCGCTTTTGCCATTTCCACTGAAACTGGAATGGAAGTGACCCACCGCTTATCTTCAGGTCCCAATTTAAATTCTTCGTAATCCAGCACAGCGATGCGCGCTTTTGTCGTCATACAGGAGGCGGAAAAGAGATTAGCGATGATTTTATTTTGTTCCGTATAGAGCATCTCGATGCCAAAGGAGTAGACTTTGCCATCGGGCAAAATGACGCGCATTGCCGCATGCACGGGAATTTGAGAGTGGAAATTGGCAAGATAGGGCAAATTAGGGATTCCCTGTCTGCGCTCGGTCGTATAGAGCTGCACAATGCAGGGCTTTTCGCTAACCTCTCCTCCTTCGTAAAAGCGTTTAGCGTGGCTTAACAAAGCGCTGTACTCGCTTGGAGATATTTGATAAACGGGAAATTGCTGCGAGTTAAAGCGGTCCACGGGAATGAGTCCCTCGTGGAAATAAGACCACTTTTGCTCAATGCCATCGGATCCTTTGGACTTGATCACGTCTTCTCGGGAGTCGTATTGCAAGAGAGGCTTTAAGTGTTCCCAGCGGGTAAAGCGCCCTTGCACTTTGATAAGAGGGTGGCCATCAGCATCGCGTCTCACCCCGTGCATGTGGGGATCTTTGCACGTCTGCAAATACCCCGAAATGGAATAGATGAGCTTGCTCTGAAAAAGAAAACGCGCGCAGTCGGCATGCTTTTCCAGTATTTCCTCGTCAAATCCCAGCGCGCGCCATTTTTCCTCCCAAGATCTATCTTTATTGAGCTGTTCTTTATGCACTTGACATTTTGCTTGAGCCGAAAAGACAGCCGCTTGCAGCTGAGCCATTAGGGCAAGAGAGGTTCTAGACGCTTGCGAAAGCTGTCTCCCCTCCTCCAGGCTCTGCTGCGCGGGGATAATCTCCTTTTCTATAAGCGAGTAAAAGCCATTTTGGTCAAGGCGCTTCTGCAAACGCTTATAGTGCACACCCGCACGCAAATTCCATGCTTGGATTCTGGCGGCAAGACTCCCTTTATCTACTGGCTCTCTGGGCGGACTCTGCTTGGGCCACAAACAGGGTAGAAAATTATTCGCAATAGCAGTCATAAAACTCTTTTTTGCAAAAAAGGTGGAAATGCTAGCAGAAGGGTCTAATTTTGTCTTTTTCTTTAAAGTTGACGGAAAGGGAGAAAAGCCCTACATTTTACTCACTTTTCACGTGCCCAGGTGGTGGAATTGGTAGACACGCCAGATTTAGGTTCTGGTGCCGCAAGGTTTGTAGGTTCGAGTCCTATCCTGGGCACATTACCGAACGTTTTGTCAGAAATGGTTAAACGTTCGGCTTTTTTATTTTCTAAGTTCTTCTGAAACAGTCCTATAAGAGCCACTGCTTCGTTTAGCCCAGTGGTTCGATAATTTCCATTCTCAAAAACCAGTTTTCCAGTGAATATCGAACCAAGTAGTTTTTTTCTGATGTGCGGAGATGACTGCTGGTAGTGAAAGTCAAGATTGCCCAAAAGAGACACGCCATAGCGGCAGTACTTCATAAAGTGGCTATCCGTGCTTGCCAATCGAGATATTTGAGCCTGCAGTCGCTGAATTTCGTCTTTTGTGGAAATTTTCATTCGCTGATAGGAATCTTTTTCCAAATCGCCTGCTACATACATCTCATCTATCTTAAAGAGCTTAGTTTCGAGTTCGGCTAAATTTTTCTGGAAGCGATCGATTTCTTTCTCTCGATCTCCTTCTTTCGTCTTAAAGATGTCCTCCATAATCGCCATGTAAAGATTTGAGACTTCAGGGTGAACCTGGAAACTCATTAGGTAATCAGAAAAGACTAGATTGGCTTCTTCCACCTTAACTCGCTCCTTACAGCCATTTTGGCAATGATAGTAGAAATATGTGCCTCCATTGACCTGACCCTGACCTTGCCCCTTTCTTTAGTCCAGTCCTAGTGTCTAATCCCGAAAGTTCATAAACAAAATTTTGAGTATACGCTATATTTTCTGACATTTATTCTTGGAGGAGAAAATGTCGAGAAAGGCCGTGGCTTTAAGTTGTACAGAAAGTGAGAAACAGCAATTAGAGAAGTGGGCTAATGGAGCAAAAGTTGAAAGACGATTGCATCAAAGAGCGCACATCATTTTAGCCTGTCTTGAACAAAAGACAAATTTACAGGTGGCTCAGCAATCGAGAATGGCCATCAGATGCCAAACCTTTTCCATAATTTCAGGACGGAATCCCGTCTCTAGAGCTTCTCGCAATAACTCTTGCTTAGATATTTCCATTAGGCTCTTCCCATTCACGATTGATCAAGCTCAAAGGAACAATTAGATTCCATTTTGAGATCATTTTTTGAGGTTGTTTAGATTTGCGTTCTAGGTAATGCGGTTTCAGAGGGCGATATTTACAAAGGTTTTTGAGATAACTTTCTGGTATCATTAGTCTTTTACGATGAGCCTCTAAGAAAAACCCAAGTTTAGCAATGGTGGTTGCATTGTTCAAAAGAAGGACATACTTCAACACCAGATCCAGATCGAGATATTCAATGCTTTCAAGAGAAAGCCAAATTTCTTCCCAAGACCCACATAAATGCGGGCGGTCTAAAACATCAACCAATGTACGTTCAAGAGTAGTTACTAATATACTTTGACCTAGTCGATCGACGGATTGAGTTCCAAATTGCTTATTATTATCTGCCGTCAGTGCTGTTGGAATTGAAACTGCTTGATATTCAATGTCTTTAAAAACAAAAGGAGCCATTACCCGTTTTTTTGAGAGGTAGATAAATTTGCTAGAGGTAGTATGCAATTTTCCGTGTAAATCAAGGGCTGTTCGATAGCCTAAAATTGCATCCTCAGCCATTCTGCTGGTAACTAAAAAAGGATCAACTGGATAAGAGCTTGCAGTCACTCCCTTAGGAATAGAATAATACAAGCCTCGACGGATACGAAGGATGTGGCCTTGTTTTTGATGATAAGCCAAGGAATTATGTAGTGTTGAGTGATTAATAGGGCAAGTTGCTTCTTTCGACAGCCAAATAGTCAAGTCATTTACCGTAAATATCTGATGTTGAGCGAAGAAAGAGTCGAGTTTCATGTAACTTGTCCTTTTTCTTTATTATCACTAATATTATTAGTTATTTTCAAGAAAATTATCAAGTCTCGCTCTGTCTTCACTTGCGTTTTTTCTTGATTAACACTAAATTTGATAGGGCTTTTCAAGAAAAATATCAAGCTGGTCTTTCATAGAAAAAGTTCATTTGCTATGGTAAAAGCCATTTTTAATCAAGGGACGTATATGAATTATGCAGAGATTTCCAAGGAAACGATTAACTTCCTGTATCAAAGTCGTGCAAGCTTAAATAAGTCGCCTTTGAATGCAGCCATTAGAGTTCTAAGCGAATTGCGAGTTTCCCAAATCAATGGATGTGCTTATTGCTGTGATTTGCATACTAAAGAAGCTCGAAAGCTCGGCGTGCAGGATGAGAAATTGGATAACTTACCTAACTGGGATACCTCTAGCTTTTTTACAGCCGAAGAAAAGGTTGTTCTTCGATGGGTAGAATCTGTCACTCGTCTTGATAAAAACCTGCAAGAACTTAGAGAACGTCTGAGCGAAATCTATTCTGAAAGGCAAATTGTCGATTTGACTGCGTGTATTGGCATCATGAATGCTTTAAACCGTATCGTAATCAGTTTGCGAGGCTAAAACGCTTCTTGCTTGAGTAAGCGCAAGCGTTTGCCATAATTCAAACCTGATAAAAATTTCTGTTTTCTTATCAATAAGATTTGCCAAGTTCTTTTTGCTCAAGTAAGGAAAGTTCTTCATCGCTCAACTTTGTTTCCACTAACTCAATAGGCACTCCTTGTTCTTCAATCATAGCAACACGATAGCCTTCTAACGGACTGTATGGTCCAAAAAGAATTAGGATAGATCATTCGCATAATCTAAGCTTTACTTTGCTTTTTCACGAAAACCGACCGAATGAAGTTGAGGAGGAGATGAGTATATCTACTGGTTCTACTTCTTATTAGGAGGTAAGAGACAAGAACTGAAGAGCTTTTTATAGGCTAGCAACCGCAGCCACTTGGGTAAACTTCTCTTCATCTCTGTTTACACTCATTGAATAGATTTTTATAAATGGCTCAAGCTCATAGATCTTGCGCATTCCGTCGATAAATTGGTTCGATATAAGATCGGTGAAGGGCAATCTTCATTAGTTACAAAAAATAATTCTTTGTGTTACTTGAGTATAAAAATCTAAGTAAGGACTCTTATGCCAAAAGTTATCCAAACGGATCGTTCGCTATTTTTTGTTTCGATCTTTTTTTCGCTGTATATGTTCAGCTCTTCTGCGTGGAGTGTCTCTGTAACCACCTCTCAGATTGATGATGCGGGCGGCCTTCGCGCCGCAATCACGAGTGTCAATGGCGTTGGAGGGACTATTACCTTCAACAGTGGCTATACATTAACGAATTCCACATCGTCATTTAACCAAAATCTCCTTCCGATTGATATCGGCTCTTTAAATTCTCTTACTATAAATGACACTACACAATCCGTGACATTTAACGGCACGAACTTCACAACAAATGTTGGGACTCCTCCCTTTCGAGGTTTTTTTATCAACTCGGGAAGTGTTACGATCAATAATATTGCCTTCTCCAACTTGCAAGCAAAAGGCGGAACGGGAGGAATAGGAGCAGGAGCAGGAGGAGGAGGATTGGGATCAGGAGGTTCCCTCTTCGTTCGATCTGGAGCAACTCTTACCCTTCAAGATTGTACTTTCACAAATAATAGTGCAGTTGGAGGTACAGGAGGAAATGGACCAACAAGTGCTGGAGCAGGCGGAGGAGGCGGCGGCGGGATGGGTGGTATAGGAGGAGATTCGCCTACAATAAGCAGCATATTTCAACCTAATGGCGGCGGCGGCGGTGGGCTATTTGGAAATGGAGGAACTGGGACTTTTTACGGAGGAACAGGAGGAGGCGGACTTTTGGGCAATGGAGGATCCTGTACGGCTACATTTGCAGATTCGGCCGGGGGTGGGGGTGGGGGTGGTGGAACAAACACGGGATCCCCTGGTAACGGAACCGATGGCACTCCTACTTTAGCCGGTACAGGTGGATCTGCTGGAGGGGGAAATGGCGGCGCTATAAATGGCGGAATCGGCCAAGCAGGAACTGCCGTCGGCGGCGGTGGCGGCGGTGGCGGTGGAGGAGATATTGTTAATGGCGGTGTAGGTGGTGCGGGGAATGATTTTGGAGGGGGAGGATCTGGAGGTTTTGCTGGCGCGGGAATATTAGTTTCGGGTGCCTCAGGTATTGGAGGATATGGAGGAGGCGGGGGTGGAGGCACAGAACAGAGCACCGGAAGCGTTACAGCAGGTGCAAATGGCGGCTTTGGCGGAGGCGGAGGCGGCGCAGGCGTGAGTAATACGGCTATTGGAACCGGAGGAACGGGTGGCTATGGGGCCGGTGGAGGAGGTGGTTTTGGCACAGGAGCGGGAGGAAGTGGAAACATAGGGGGAAATGGAGGCCATGGATTGGGAGGTGCAGGAGGAGGAGGAGGAGGCGGCGGCGCTGGGTTAGGAGGTGCTATTTTCCTCGATCAAACTGCAACGCTTAATTTACAAGACGGAGTACAGTTCGCTATTACAGGCGGTTCGGCTAATTCCGTGCAAGCTGGAGCTGGAGGAATTGGAAATCATACCGGGGGTGGTAATAATGATGGTGGCAATGGCCAAGCGATTGCTTCCCAAATTTTTATGGGTACTAACTCTATTATTAATTGTCAGAATAGCGGTCCTTTGACATTAGGAGGAATTGATTTTTTCAGTTCAGGAGGAACTCTTTCCGCCAATGGAACAGGAACCGTGAATTTAATAACTTCTGTCAGAGTGAATAATCTTAATGTGCTTGCTGGACGCGTCAATTGCAATGGAACTACAGATGTGACAGTGGCATCGGTTTCTATTTCCAATGGAGCCATTCTTGGGGGCACTGGAATATTGAGGCCCAATGGTGTTAACAATAGTGGAACGATCTCTCCGGGAACTTCTATAGGCACTTTAACTATTAATACCATTGGAGGAATAGGAACCGTATCCTATCTTTCCGGATCTACCCATCAAGTAGAAGTATCGCCAAGCGCAGCAAGTAAACTCATTGTTTCAGGAGCTGTAAACATCGCCGGCGGTACGACTTTGGAAATCTTAGTAGATCCTGGAAGTTACGCAATTGGAACGCTCTATACTATCATTGACACAACTAATGGCGTTACAGGTCAATTCACAGGTGTGACAAATTCGAATCCTTCTGTTATGTTTCAAGTATTATATACCCCCTCTCCTATTACAATGGTTCAACTTCTCGTTCTAGGTGGTTCTTTCATCTCGCGCGAGCCCACGACAGGCAATGCGGGAAAAACTGCTGCTGCTTTTGATACTTTGAGCCCTTCTAATCCCGATGTTGCTAGTCTTATCGCCTTCTTTAACTCTGCAAGTGCTGCACAACTGCAATGTGATTTCGATAACATGCACCCAGCACTTTACAATGCGATTCCTATTGCACAGGAAGCGACAACGACCGCCGTACGCTCTACTCTTACAGACCGACTGCAAGAAATTCACGGTGCACACTGCCCACAACTAAAGTGTGTTGATTGTGGAGAGGTGTTACATGAAAAAACGTATAACCTTTGGCTGACTCCCCTTGGTAATTTCACAAAACAAAAAAACCGATCCCAACATGGGATTTGCGATGTTACCAAAGTGGGATTTAATAGCAATACTTGGGGAGGCACTCTCGCATGCGATGTGCAACCTTTAGAATACTTGGTAGTAGGAGGCGCGATTTCCTATGCTCATACCGATTTAGATTGGAAAAGATCAATTGCAAAATCGCAAACCAATAGCGTATTTGGTTCTCTTTTTGCGTCGCTTTTTAACCGATTTGTCTATTTGGATATGGCAGTGATGGGCGCTTATGATCATTTCGATGCACAGCGCAAGATCACTTTGACTAATATGTTCACAACTATGCATCGAACGGCAAAACATAAAGCAGATGCTGGTGAATACGATCTATACGCCGGAGTGGGATACACATGGAACAAGAACAACTGGCAGCTCAACCCCTTTGTTAACATGGATTATCAGCACTTGCATCAGGGCAATTATAAAGAATCAGGAGCTCAAAGCATTGATCTTAAAGTGCAAAAGAAAAACGGTGATTTATTAAGAACTGAGGCGGGAGCAAACTTTTCGATTTGCCAAAAAAGAACAGATAAAGCGAGTTTTTCTTTCATAGAACAAGTCAAACTCAGTTATGTGCATGAAGCGCGATTTGATGGCAAAAAAACGACATCCGAGTTTGTTGGACCGCCTGATTCGGCTTCCTTTGTTGTGAAAGGATTTTGGCCCGATCGCAATTTAATCTCCCCAGGAGCCTCTTTTCGAGTTGTGTTCCCTAGTAATCACCTTTCTCTAGATCTTAGTTATAATGGAGAATTCGGCGACAAATGGTATAATCAAACGGGCAGCTTAGAAATGCTGTATGCTTTTTAAAAAGATGGAGTCACTCAAGCAAGGATTCACCTAGTGGAGTCAGCTGGATTTTTGGTTGGGTGTAGATAGAATCCTCAAGATAGTGTTCAAATCCTTTCCCCATGTGGTCTTTAGTAAATTTAAGTTCGGGATAAGCGGGATTGTGACCCGTGGAGACGCCTGCTTCAAAAGCCTTTCTACGAAGGGCTTTGTCCTCATTTGATAGTCTAGCTTTTGGCACATAAGATAAATAGCCAACCATTCTTACTTTGGGATAGGACCTATCTTTGCGTGGAAATTGATTCCAGTGGACGGTTCTGGAGTCCCATAAAATAAGCGAGCCGCGCGGAGCTGTGATCTGTTTTGGAGTGTAGGGATTTCCCGATTCATCTACGCTATGCGAGAAAAAATTGTGTAAGTATCCAGAGGTAGACACGTAAACCTGTCTATCGAGGGCTTCTAATTCGGGAGAAAACTCAGGAAACTTGAGATGCGATTTTGGAATGCAGCAAAATCCCCCATCGCCTTCGAAGGAATCTTCAAACAAGAATTGCCCCTGAATAGTATACGGTCCGGTTTTCAACGATGACTCGCTGACAAAGCCAATGGGCGGGCTATTGTTGTGCGCAACATTGTCTTGCCGTCTTAAGATAAACTGATCGACGTGAGGCCAGGGCTCCAAATAATGTTCCCTAATTTCCGCCGGACACATAAACGATAGTCCGTCCATGCTCACGATAAGCTCGTTTGTGTTCCATATCTGTGCAAATACATCCACGATGCGCGGATCCTGCCTTAAATCCCACATGACTTGAATCTGGCCGGCGGGTCCGCAAAAAATTCCCCATTTGTTATGCATGGGAAAGGCATCTTTCCAGTTACTCCTGTCGTCCATCCTGCAGCTTGGCCACGCCTTCTCAATGAACTCATGCCAAACGCGCTGGTATAAACTTTCCGTTTCCTCAGATGAGAGCACATGCGGAATGACGCAATATCCCAACTCCTCGAGATCTTTAAGATGCGCTGGCTTTTCTGAGAAAAGCTGTGAAATCACAGCTTGCAAAAAGACAAGCAAAAAAAAATACATACAAAACTCCTTTAACTGTTTCTTTTTTTAAATAAACGAGGGCCGGCCAGGTTCACGTACACGCCTGAGATGACGAGCAAGGCGGCTGTGACTTTCCATGTTTGGATCTGCTCGCCGAGTATTAGGGCCGAGCTGGTCATGGCGATGATTGGCACGAGAAGGGTAAACGGCGCTACAACCGAAAGGCGGTGGTGGTGCAGCACCCAATTCCATACCGCCATTCCAAAAAGCGTAGCTAGATAGCTGACATAGAGAACCGATCCCACGCCCTTCCAGGAGAGATTCTGCATGCTCTCTAACAGGCGCGAGGGTCCTTCTATCCAAAGGGAAAGCGCTAAAAGCGGCGGCCAGGCGATCAAACTGCTCCAGATCACCAGGGCGAACATGTCGACTTTGCCTATTTTCTTTGCGGTGAAATTGCCAATGCCCCAAGACAGCGAGGCCCCGATCACTAATAAAAATCCGGAAAAGGTCGCGTTTGAACCGATTTCCATTCCAATCAAGGCAATGCCGCTAAAGGATAAAAGCATTCCCGCGATTTGCCAATGGCTCAGCTTTTCATCTAAAAAGATAAGCCCCAGTAGAATCGAAAAGAGGACTTGGTTTTGTTGGAGGATGGATGCCAATCCCGGCGCAACTCCTGCAGAGATGCCCATGAAGAGCAGAGAGAACTGCAGGGCGAACATAACCAAGCCATATAGAGCGACCATACGAAAAGAGGCGCGGGGAAACTTAACAAAAAAAACGGCGGGAATACTCGTTAAAAGAAATCTTAGGGCGCATAAAAGCAAGGGAGAGATTTCATTAAGCCCTAATCTTATGGGAACAAAATTGAATCCCCACACTAAAACGACGAGAAGTACGGAAATCAAATGGGATAACGGCATGAATTTTAACTATTTATTAATTTTTCGTTGTGGTAGCATCGACTAAATTCAAGATGAAAAAATCGATTTTGCTCCAAATCTAAACATTGTGACACCTACTGTTTTACAATAGGTTAAGATTTAGCAAAACAGATAACCAACGAAGGTTAATATTATGATTAAATGTCTTTGCAACTCCCGCATGTTTTCGCTACTGGCCTGCGCACTGCTGTTTAGTTCGCTTTACGGCCAAGTACCTGTTAATGAAATACCCCAAACGCCCCAAACGCCTAACGAAGAACACGTAGCCGTAGGCTCTCGCCCGATGGATTCGGAAATGCTTAAAAAAATCGAAGAGCAAAAGCTTCAAGAAGCTTATGAATCCAATGTGACCAAAGAGCCCGAATGCGGATTGCAGCCCCAGGTGAGAAAAGCCACATTTCAGAGCAGCGGCACATCGCCATTCCGCCTCGCTTCGGCGCGAGCTTTCCTCCCTCAACTCAGCTTGGCCAATTATCCCCTCTCCTGCCACTGGCTGACTTGGAAAAGCGTTGATCTTCGCCACATTAAAATCGAAGATGGCTCCGCATGGGCAATTGCTCCGAATGATTTTTACATTGTGAATGGATGGAGATTTGACGATCCCCTTTTCATTACTCCCATTTCCAACTGGTTTATCAGCGAGCAGTATTACATCATGAATAGGAGTAACAATACCTACGTCAAAGCCAATCTAGTCGATGGGCCCATTACTTTCGGCCCTTATTCTCACTGGATACAAAGTGTCGACCCCATCGAAGGACATGTCATTTTGGAAAATCAATCCATTTGGTGTATAGACCCTCAAGATATCTATATCTTGTCCGACCGCAGAAATAGCAATGAATGGGCGCCCAACGATCATATCATTATCGTTTTGCACGACAGCAGATTCTCTGATTATGATCACGTGCTTATCAATGTCAATATGGACAACAGAGTACGCGCAAGACCTTATAACTAAGATTTGCAACAGACTCTAAATCAAGGAGGCAATATGTCACAACCCGTTCCCCCGCCTACCACTGCCCAAACACCCCCCCCCGCAACCAATCCCCGCACGACGGCAAATGATTGCCCCGAATGGGTGAACACTATGGCTAAATGCGGGGCAGTCGCATTAGTCGTCATCGCCGCAACGGCAGCATTTTTCTTTCTGTACTTGCCCACGGCGCTTATGATTACTGCAGTTGTCCTATTGACAGTGGGCGGATTCTATTCTTGCTGCAGCTCCAGGCAAAACGCTCACCAACACATCAGCTATTATCCTCAGGGAACCGAGCCCGCTCCGCTTCCCTTTTGGCGAAGACCCTTCTTCTCTTCATGGAATCGGCCCGCCACTGTCGTCCACGCTCCCGCGTACACGACTAGCCCCAACATCCGTCCGGGCATTAGCAGACACGATCACTATCATGGACAACCTCCCGGTTCCCATACGCGACTAGGTGGCGACATAGGCAATCCCCAACATGGAAGAGGCTTTTCGCCGAATACTTCAATAGGCGGTGGACATCATACTTCAATAGACGGTGGACATCATACTTCAATAGGCGGTGGACATCATCTGGGAAGAGGTTATTCATCAAATACTGAAGTTGGCGGCGGACACAGGCGCTAAGTGAAATTCTATTTCCATGCTTTTGCGCGGGGGATCTTTCGACCCCTCTTTAAAAGATTTTGTTTGTCATTAAACGCAAGCATGGTATACGTATTACTATGCCTCTCTTAATTTTTGGACAATAAGGAGAAATTGTATGGGAAAAGCAAAGGAAGTCAAAAAGGAAGATCGAAAAAAGGCGCAAAAGTCTTTTAAGGAAAAACGCCTAGCCAAACAAGAAAAGAAAAAAAACAAATAAACACAATTTGCCCAAACAACTGTTTAGAGACGTTCTCTGAATTTGGATAGTTGAAAGCAGGCTATCTAAATTCAGAGAACGTCTCTTAGGTTGTTTGGGTGTACAAAAAAATTGATTCCATCTCTTGCGGCGTCAAACCGCCGTGGGCACCGTAGAAGTTTTGTTCGAAATGGTGCTTTTCAAACCACCAGACGCTCTCCTTTGCAAAGGGCAGAATGACCAAATTGCCCACGCGCTCTAAAAAGCGCCGTGCAGGAGGCAACGCCCCAAAAAAGCCCCGATCGATCAAATCCCTTACGTAAAAGACCTCCGCTCTTCCTCTCAGCTCTTTCGAGAGCATCTCATATACAGAGTCAAGTCTATCTTCCTTAATATGCAAAAAGAAATCTCGGCACGAGCCAGCAGGCACAAGTGGCACTCCCTCTCGATTAACCTGAAAATCTTCTTGCAGGCCAGGAAATGCCTTGTTTAAGTAAAGCGTTGTACGCGGATCAACACTCGTCATGCCGTGGTCGGCCGTCACAAGCAGAGCAATCTTTTCCTTTTTCCCAACAATGCGTTTACAAAAGTGTTCTTCAAGGGAGTGGAAACAGTGCGCTACGGCATTGCTAAACTCCTGGGAATCGATTCCGTGTCTGTGCCCCGCGGCGTCGATGTCTCCAAAATAGAAAAAGATATAGGTCGGCTGCGGATGGGGCATTAAGCACAGATCAGCGGCTTTTTCGAGAGCTTCGCGCAATGCGCGATACCCCAGCAGATGCGCACCATTGAACATCGCCTGCGAATAAGGCGAGTAGATAATGCTCTCTTCCTGGATGACGTAGCTGTGTATATTATGCGCGAGCAGCTTTTGATAAAACGTGGGAAATCCCAGAATCTGCTTTGATGAGATATGCTGCTTTTCCAATGTCCCCGCCTCATGATCCCCGGCAAAGGAAAATTTCAGAGGAGCGATCATCCTTTCAAGGAGCGGCTCGTACTGAAACCATTCATAGATTCCCGTTTGCCCCACTTCCAGACCCGTGCAAATCGTGGAGACGTGGGCCGATGTCGTCGAAGGAAACTGCGCCGAGATCTTCGAAGCCGTCCCCTCCTCCTCAAAGCGCTTGAGAAAAGCAAAGCGCTGCAGGTACTTTTCGAAAAAATGCCATCCAAAACCATCTATAAGAAAGAGAATCACGATGGGATGCTTATCCCATCTGCCGCCCACAGCCTCGACCGGAAGGGTTTCCAAATCTTCCCCGGTAAATAAGCGATGCACCGTGTTGGGAATTAGCGAATAGGCATACCCATAATATAACGGCCGTCTGAAATGGGAAGTAAAATGCCCCTTCTCAGCTAAAAAGGTAAGCGAAGAAAAATTAACCATTTTGTGTTTGCTTGTGCATAAATGATACTCTATATACTATCCAAAATTATATAGCATTTTTTTTACATACCCCAGTTGTATTATGAACTTATCCCAAAATTGCAAACAGTTACTTTTCGTGCCTTTTTCATCACATATTGAGAGCACTTTTTGGTATACTTATGCAAGTATGTCCTTCAAAGGGGTCTCAAAATCTGACGAAAAATGCATCAAAAATCCAATATTTAGAATTTTGGGATAGGTTCATGAAAAAAAAATCAATGTCACTACGCACAATCAGCGTTTTTACCTTAGCGATGATCAACCTCGCAGCCATTGGCGGCGTTAAAAATTGGCCCGTCACGGCAGAATATGGTTTTTCTGCCATTTTTTACTTTCTTCTGGCCGCGATCATCTTTTTCATCCCTCTATCACTTGTCACAGCAGAGCTTGCAACAAGCATTCCCCATGCAGGAGGCGTTTTCGCCTGGGTAAAGGAAGCCTTTGGACACCGCGTTGGCTTTTTAGCCATTTGGCTGCAATTTGTGGAAAATGTCATCTGGTATCCTACTATTTTATCCGCCATCGCTGCCGGAATCGCCTATGTCATTAACCCGGCTTTAAGCAACAACCCTATTTATCTGATCATTCTCTCGCTCATAGTCTTTTGGGGTGCCACCTTTGCCAACCTCTTTGGTATGAAAACCTCGGGGTGGATCAGCTCCATGAGCGTGATTTTCGGGACATTTATCCCGGGCGGTATCATTATCCTACTCGGACTCATCTGGTTTTTTCAAGGAAATCCCTCGCATATCACCATGAACTGGAGCAACTTTGTACCTACGGTGAACTCCTTTGACGATCTAGTCTTCTTTACTGGGGTTATCCTCACCTTATGCGGCATGGAGATGTCGGCTGTCCACGTTCGCGAAGTAAAAAACCCCAAGAGAGATTTTCCCAAGGCCATTCTTATTTCTGCTATCTTAATTGTCGTACTATCCATTTTGGGCGTTCTCTCAATCGCAAGCATCCTTCCGCAGGAAGAGATTAGCCTTGTCGCAGGCTCATTACAAGCCTTTTCCGCATTTGTCTCTGCTTATAATTTACAGTGGCTCATTCCCATCTTTGCCATTTTATTTACCATTGGCTCCTTTGGAAATATGAGCACCTGGATCGTCGGCCCTACCAAAGGTCTGTTGGCCGCAGCACAATCGGGCGATCTGCCTCCCTATTTCCGCGCCGTTAACACGCGCAGAATTCCGGTACGTCTCCTCATCGGCCAAGCCATCATCGTTTCCCTGCTCTCTCTCGTGTTCCTCTTTATGCCCACCGTGAGCAGCGCGTTTTGGATCCTCATGGCTCTGATCGCACAAGTCTACCTCGTCATGTACCTGCTTCTCTTTGCGGCAGCCATCAAATTGCGCTATTCCCACGCACGTCTTACGCGTCCCTTCAAAATCCCCGGCGGCAAATGCGGCATTTGGATCGTCGGCGGGCTGGGAATTCTCAGCTCCCTGTTTGCCACCATCATGGGCTTTTTCCCTCCTTCTCAGATCCCAACAGGCAACGTCTTTTTCTACGTGCTCTTTTTATTCGTCAGCCTCGTACTGAGCTGCATTGCTCCCTCGATCATCCTGCTCTTCCAAACCCCCAAGTGGAAGAAAGCCCTCGCCCATGAAGTGCAAGAAAACATCTTGTTGTGATCTTTAGCCCTATCTTTGGATAGGGCACCTCTTGTATTAATTTGTATGGTCATGATATTATGGCCGTAGATCTTCTTTTCAAGTCATAGTACCATTCAATGGTAAATTCGCAGCCTTTGTAAGCGATATATTGTTTCATGCATAGCCACAGCTAAAATTGCGCAGCAATTTGGACCATTTTACCGGCACATCTGTCAATATTTAAAGAGCCTAATTATTTGAGTTAAGTCCCTTTTGTCTAATTTCGACTTTACTTGTGAATAAAGGCAAAAAGGATATGATCTATTCCTTTATCCGGAGAGGGTATGCATCAAAAGACGGATACCTCGTGGGAAACCTCGTCCAGCTGGTATGATAAACTCGTCGGAACCAAGGGCCATTACTATCACCAGCAGGTGATCATTCCCGGCATCCTCAACATCTTGGAAAGAGAGAAAAAAACGCAGCCCCACGTCTTGGATCTTGCCTGCGGCCAAGGCGTCCTTGCGCGCCATCTTCCTAAAGGCTTTAAGTACCTCGGCATCGACGCCTCAGCCTCCCTCCTTGAATCAGCCAAAAGCTACCAAATCAAAGGCCAGCAGCAATTTTTCCTCCACGATCTCTCCCATCCCCTTTCGCTGCCTTTTCAAGATTTTACCCACGCGGTGTGCATTCTAGCCGTCCAAAACTTCGCCCATCCGCTCACACTGTTCCGCACGGCATACGCCCACCTGCGGCCCGGCTCGCCCTTCATTCTCGTCATAAACCACCCCTGCTTCCGTATTCCTCGTCAATCCAATTGGGGCATCGATGCTGAAAAGAAATGGCAATACCGCCGCATCGACCGCTATATGACGCCCCTGAAAATACCGATCCAGACACATCCCAGCCAAGAAGAGTCGGAAACGACGCTGACCTTTCATCTTCCCCTATCACAGTATTCGCTACTGCTCAAACAATCCGGCTTTGTGATTGATTATTTAGAAGAGTGGTGCTCGGATAAAAAGAGCATCGGAAAAAACGCGGCCATGGAAAACAAAAGCCGCATTGAATTTCCACTTTTTCTTGCAATTATCGCTAAAAAAGTTTAATTATTTTTTACTTTTATATCTTCTTCATTTTGGAGCGCTGTTCGGAGCGCTGCTGCTTTTTGTCCTTACGATGCTGGCGACGCATTTCCGCTTCCTTAAAGCGCCTCTTTTCCAACGCCGTGACAGGAAGGATGGGTGGGATTGTGACAGGAAGGCCTAGCTCATCTACCGCGACAAAGGTAAAATAGGCCGACAGGATGTGCACCTCTTCTTGGGTTTGCAGGTGTTCCGTGATCACTTTCACCCCGATTTCCATCGAGGTGCGCCACACGTTATTGATCGCGGCCTTAAAAATTAAAATGTCTCCCCTCTTGGCCGGCGCCAAAAAGTGCATTGAATCCACAGATACCGTCACACACGTGCGCCCACTATGCCGCTCGGCGACGACCAGGGCCACGCGATCTAAAATCGCCATCACCAACCCCCCGAATACCGTACCGTAAGCATTGAGGTCGTTGGGAAAGACCTTATAAATGTGCTCGTTTACCGCAGATTCTGAGACCTTTTTTGGCTTGAGTCTTTGCACGCGCGCCCTTATCCTTTTAAAGATTTTATATATCCCCTACTTCTAATTTATTAAACATTTTTTAGAAACAACTGTTATATTCCCATTTAAATAGAGAGATAGCATAATCTAGCGCCATGTGTGGAATTTTTGGATATATCGGACCTCGCAACCCCGCGACAGTGTGTTTAAGAGGATTAAAGCATTTGGAATACCGCGGCTATGATTCCGCAGGCTTGGCGGGCATCTTAAGCGGTGAGCTTTTCTGCTACAAAGAGGTGGGAAAAATCTCCGTGCTCGAAAATTCCCTGCAAGCCACTCCTCTTCCTTTAGAACTGGCTATTGCACATACGCGCTGGGCCACTCATGGAAAGCCCACCGTCGAAAATGCACACCCTCACTTTGACGAAAGCAAGTCCATCGCCGTCGTCCACAACGGCATCATAGAAAACCACTCCAGCTTGCGCGATATGCTTTTAGAGCAAGGCCGCACGTTTTACTCCGATACCGATACAGAAATCATCGCCCAGCTCATCGCTCACTTCTACGAGGGAGAGCTGCTCCCCGCCGTCCGGCGCGCACTTAGTCTTCTCAAGGGTTTTTGGGGAATCGCGCTCATCCACAAAAACCACCCCGACCGCATCATCGCCGCAGCCAAAGAAAACCCTATCGCCATCGGCTCCAACGCCGCCAAAGCTGAAGCTTACGTCTCCTCGGACGCCAATGCCTTTGCCGAAAGGGACCTCGAAGTGATGTTTTTGCGCAACGACGAGGTCGCCATCATCTCCCCGGAGATGGTCCAAGTGTTTGACCCAAGCAGCGCTCCCGTGCAGAAAAACACCGAACGCTTTGGCGGCACCGCGGAAGCCTTCTCTAAAAACGGCTACCCCCATTTCATGCTCAAAGAGATCTGCGAGCAGCCGCAAACCATCCAGCAAGCCTTTCACAGCCGCCTCATCCCCGAATTTGGCACCGCCGAATTTGAAAACCTTACCTTTTCCTCCTCTGATCTTGCTGGCATCCAGCGCATTATCCTCCTGGCTTGCGGAACATCGTGGCACGCAGGCCTCATCGCCGCCTCTCTTCTCGAAGATAAGGCCCGCATCCCCACCCAGGCTGAAATCGCCTCGGAATTCCGCTACCGCAACCCCATCATTACCGAAGATACTCTCGTCATCGCCATCAGCCAATCCGGCGAAACCCTCGACACCCTCGCCGCTGTGCGCGAGGTAAAAAGCAAAGGCGCTAAAGTGCTCGGCATTTGCAATAATAGCAATTCCACTTTGATGCGCGAGGCCGATTGCACCCTCCTTCTGCGCGCCGGCCCTGAAATCAGCGTCTGCTCCACCAAAGCCTTTACCAGCCAGCTCACCCTCCTATCGCTCTTCACCCTTTTCATGGCGCGACTCAGGCACATGGGCAAACAAGAAGGACAAGCCTTCCTCGCCGCAATCCAAACCCTCCCCACCCTCGTCGAAGGCATACTGCAAAAAAAGGAAGAGATTCAAGCATTGGCTAAAAAATACTGCCACTTCTCTCAATTCTTCTTCCTCGGCCGCCACTACATGCACATCACCAGTCTCGAGGCCGCCCTCAAACTCAAAGAGATCAGCTACATCAACGCCCAGGCCTACCCCGCCGGCGAGATGAAGCATGGTCCTATCGCCCTCGTCGACCCTCAGCTTGCCGTCATCGGCCTCTGCGGTAACACACGCACCCTGGATAAGATGCTCAGCAACCTCATGGAGATCAAAGCCCGCAGCGCCCCCATCCTCGCCTTCGCGCCTGAGGGCACCCCTGAGATCGCTAAAATAGCCACTGATACTCTGTGGCTTCCACCCATAAGCGATGAACTCGCTTCTATTCCTTATGCCATTGCAAGTCAGTTACTTGCATATTATATCGCCCTTGAACTCGGCACAGACATCGATCAGCCGAGAAATCTCGCTAAATCCGTCACAGTTGAATAAGAATCAACTTCATATATAAACAATTATTTATTAAAAATAGTTTGATATTAATTAAAAAAATGTTTAAAATTAAATAAAAGGATAATTAATTATGTCACAAATTAGACCTGTGCAATCAAGTGCTCCGATTCATATTCCACAGGAAGACAATTCCTATGGAAAAAGATTTGCGGTTTTTTGCTCAAAAAATCCTAAGCTATCTACAGCGGTCAAGGTTGCCAGCTATGCACTTGCCTTAACGGCAATTGCAGGAGGCCTCGCAGGCGCTATTGTTATAGGTTTCGATATACAGACGGTGCAACACTTCAAAACACTATTAGATTTGACTGGCATGAATTTTTACTCAGCTATCGGATATAGTGTCGGAGGTATAGCTCTTGCACTCCTATCAAAATACATCAGCAAAAATAATGAAAAACATAGGATTGAAGAAACGCGCAGACAAATGCGTAAAACCATGCCCGAAAAACAATGGAATTTGCTCCCTAGCAATCTTGCTCGAGAAATATCGCCCTTAGGAATACTAGAAACACTAAAACTCTTTAGTCATAAACACCCCAAATTTGCTTCTAGGGTGTTTTGGAGCCTATTACTTCTCACCTCCTTAACAATACTCGCTTTAGCAATCGCTAGCGCAACAGGACATGGATGTGCATTTACTGATTTAATTGGAATGCAGACAACAATTGGTCTCTTCTTTTATATAATCGGCTCCAGTATTTTTTCCCTTTTAGGAATAGCATATAAATATAGCAACACTTATGAAAATCTAGGTGACGATCAAAGTGAAGGTCTAGAGGATGAAAATCTAGAGAAGAATCCGGATCTGATAAATTTACTTAAACGTTATTATTTCGAAACGTTAGATCGCAATGACAAGATATATTCTGGGAGAATTCGCTTTGAAAAACTCCTGCTGGAAAAAGTTCTTATAAAACATTGGTTCCGCATTTCCCCTGCTGATAGACAAGACATATTATCAAACTGGAAATTATCGTCGAATACGCGTCAACTACTTAAGTCCGTTAAAAAGCTAGAAAGGGAGGTAGTAGGTAAAACAGCACCGATCCAGGAGCAATACAATCTTACAATAGCAGAAACCGATCAGCTACTTAACTCTGAAAATATAAGCGACGAGGATTACCTTCGTGCAATGGTAGAGATCGATCGATTACTTACAGCGAAAGATGACGACATATACGAAGTTGCAATGGCAGAGATCGACGCGTTGCTTCTAAAGGCATCCAATCAATATGTATTAAAAAATCATATGTATAGACCCTGCGAAAATGACCTTTTCAAGACAATGGAAGAAAATTTAAATAGTCAATTTACCCTCAATCAAACTCCTTGGGAAAATATATATCTGAATCCCGAAAGGTTATAGGCAATCACACTGAGGAGAGAAGAATTATCGGCAATTGCCCGTGGAACCTTGCATAACTTAAGGAATCCTCGATCAAAAAGAGCCATCTTTTCTTAAATTTTTGACAATTAGTTACTTGCACATAAAACAGTCACTTCCTATTGAAATGCTGCAAAGCATTGACAATCAGTTAACAAGCGTCTTAAATTTATTTAAAATAATATTAATAATTTATTTACAAATATTTAATTTAATGCTAAAATAAAATTAAAAACAACTAAGGATTCTTTTTATGTCAGATTTTACGGATACTCGCTTTCCGACGTTTTCTATTCCGACCGGGACAATTCCATCGTCCCCGCCGTCGCACGTATCGACCCGCACATCCTCACCTAGCCTTACGCGCACTGCCGTATCAACGCATAGCACTAGTTTCCCTCGAGTATCTTCTGCAAACCCCAATCCTTTCGGTCCTTCAACTAGTTTTCAAACAGGAGCAGCTTTTGATCAAGCTCAAAGAAAATCGCAACAAAAGAAAAAACAATCGAAACAAGGCGATCCATTGCATTATACTGAGTCTGATAGGCACACAAGAGTAGCACACCCTTTAGCACAAACATTCGGAACCCAATTGGAGACGCGCCAGCAAATGACAACTCGCATACAGGAAAGGACAAAAAGGGATGAAGAAATTAATTCGCGTCGTAAAGAAAGGGATGATAGAGCCGCTAAAAGACGAAAAAAAGTTTATAGTACACTAGCCCAACCAGAGCAACAAAAACTAAAACCCAAAAGAACACCGACTTCTTCGATAAGTACACTTAAAGCAAGTACAAAAGCACCTCCACCTCCTGTGAGGCAGACAGCTTATTCTACTTTTGAGTCAACTTATTCCTCAGGAAACGCAAATACGGCTGCTTCCAAAAAAACTAAAGGAAAAAAGCAGGCGAAAAAGAAAAAAGAAGAAACTTCACCAATTCCTTCGAAAGGTCGTCAATCAAAAACAGTAAGCTTTGGAGGAACAGAAACAACAAGAATTCCTTCAAGCAACCCTCTCAGTTCAACCGATTCTCTTGATTCAGTTTGTGATGAGTTTCAAAGCTCTGATATTAACCCTATTAGTTTAAAAGAAAATCACCTTGGTGATACAACTACATCTAGCATTAGTACATTATTTCCTCATTCGAGCAGTTCACCTCAGCCTACATTGTCAACTACGCCTCCTTCAAGCTTGGATGATCCCTCTGATTTAGAGTATGACCCCAATTGGATTTCTACATGGCGTTCTTCTCGCACATTCTCAACTATACCTCCTCTAAGTAGGGATGGCCGCCAATCTGATCCTATAGAGACAGATGATCCCCATTCTATAGATTTTCTTGACGAAACCATTCCAAGGCTTTCTTCTCGCTCTGCGCGTCCAGCAGCTTTCTTTAGCGGATCTAAACCTTCAGCTCGTCAAGACCAATCATTTATCCCGCGCGAACATTTTCCTACTCCACCTACCTCAATTCCTCTTAATCCTACAAGAACAAGCTTCTTGTCACCTCATTTACCATCCCCGCTCGGGTCTCCACCGACTAGGACTTCTCAAAGCTCAGTTTCTGGAAGTCCTACACCAACCACTCCTAACCTATCTTCCCTTCCAGGACCTTCTCGCCTTCCAATCCCTACCACAACAACTACATCACCTATAACTCAGCCTTCTGTGCAACAGCAACAACCATTAGTTTCTCCTACTGGATTTCAAGTAAATCTTCATCGAGTCAATAGCGACGATAGATTTACGATACATCCTGTAACAGGAGAAGTAACGGCTCAAATAAATGGATCAACTTTTAAAGTCATTGTAAAAAACCATAGCGGTGACATTACTAAGCTTCTTATCAATGCGCAAGGCAAGTACAAAGATGTATGTAGAATCGTGGAAAATGCATGTGATTATGCTGGAGCTAGTGGAATTTTACAGCATCAAAATGCATCGGCTGTATTGAGATTGTCTACAACAACAACGGGACAACAGTTAAACGTATCTAATGGCACTGGAATGCGAATAGCACCTAACCAGACACTTGCCGAATATAATGAATTGTTAACTTCTTATGCGCAAGGAAAGTGGTATGTCCCCTTGACTATTGCGTTTCAAATCCCTGCTATGCCTTTACCAAAAGTTAACATACATGGTGATGGCGATTGCGGACCAGTTACATTATGCCACCAACTTCGAATAAGTTATAACAAGAACCATTCTGAATTCGAACAGGAATTAATTGCAACTTTAAAAACCGAGAACCCAAATTGGTTCGATAATGATGATGAATTTACAGAACATTTTCAACACATGAATAGTGTTGAGGAGCGATGCCAACTTCTGCTAAGGATGATTGCTTCTCATCGCCTAAGAAGAATACGAAGAAATTACATTCCAAAAACAAATAAGCTGCTTAAACTTGATACACTTGACGCAGAAACACAAAAAATTATTAAGCAACTTTATGAGAGTCTTTACGCAGATCGCGCTCTTATTAGAGACCGATATCTTTACGATTTAGTAAATGCTCAAAAGTTGAATAGCTTAACAGAAAAGAATATGCATGATTTATTGAAATTTCGCGAAGACTATTGGATGCATGAGCGATATCCTCAAAGAATGCTCGCAGCGGGCCGTGTAAATTATTTGTCCACTATTTTTCCGAATAATAATACTAGAATCACAGTTACTCCCGACTTACGACAAATTTTCGAGTCGCTTCAAAGTGATATCTCAATTATCTCAGATCAAGATATTGTAAATTTATTGCAACGAGATATTGGAACAATAACTAATGCAGAGATGCATCAAATATTGAGATATCGCGAAGCATCATGGACAGAAAATCATCCATATAGCCGCGCGGCAGCTGAAGAAGCTCGCCAATTACTTGCTCATTATCCTGATGAAAATGACATAAATTATCCTGTATCAATTAATCCGCGAGCACAAACCATTATTCAAGCTCTAAAGCACGAAAGCGCTTTTCTCCACCATAAAAATATTAAGCAAGACCGAGAAATTAAAGCTTTATTACTAAAAAACATAGACGACTTAACCAACGGTGAAATCCATAAATTATTAAAATACCGAGAAGATTTTTTTGCTGAATCTAAAATCACAGGCTCGCACGTCGGAGAGGACTTTTTACAGACCTGTATTTCTCATTCTTTGATTCAAGGCGAAAGCTCGTGTCACATAATTTCTATTCGTCCTGATGATCGAGAATATTGGGTGAATACTATCTATCAAGGCCCCAATGACCCTCAATCAAAGCTTTTATGGATCTTTCATACAAATCAACATACTGTTCAATCTGGAAACACTGCTTTTGAGCATTTCGAGAGCTTTTCAACTGATCACCCAGTCACAATTGAGTATCTAAATGTTCTTTTGGAAAACTATTTTAAAGAACAAGTTAGCGAGTTATTAATAGATGCAGGAAAATCAAATTGGCAAGCCTGCATAAATAAATTAGAAGAATTAAATAATAAATTCCCTACATTAATCGCAAATCTGAAAAATTTCTTAATACAAAATACAAATGGGATACTAGAGGAAGAAGATTTATTCGATAATCAAGGAAAACTGTTAGAAACTGACACTACAAATCCTTCTAATTGGCTTGTCTTTATGAATGCTCTGGTTAAGAGTGGTGATCTTACTCCAAGTGTTATCTTTGGACATCTAAATCCACAAACCGCTTCAACTAGATCTTCAGGAGCAAGCGGAAGCGGATTTCAACCAGTTGCTACACGACCATCCCCTATTATTACGACAACGAGCATACCTTCTAGCTATTCCTCTTCTATGACACCACCTCCTCCTCCACCATCACCTCCTACTTCACCTACTCACTCTTCTACTTTCCACGGCACAGGGACTCTTAGCAATACCGGAGCACGTGGAAGTAGAACCTCAGCGTGGCCTTCACATTCTTTTACGACAACAACTATAACATCTTCTTCTAGCCTACCCTCTCAGCCGATAGCTGAGGAATCTGAAGAAGGTGGGTTCAATCCTCTTCCTTTATCAGAAGATGAGAGTGACGATGGTTCAGTACATGAATTTCGAGATCAATTCTATACTTCAGACTATTCGAGTAATGCTTCTAATCGATTTGAAAGAATAAAAATCCAATCTAAATCGAAACTTAAAAGACCCGATCATGAGACGCCCTCTGCTTACGCAGCAGTTCTTCCCGATTTGAACAAGAATCTAATTTAAGATTCAGAAGATTTAATTCTTTGCGGGGTAAAAGCTAAAAGAAAGTTGCAAAACTCTTAGAGCGACAGGCTTTGATCGCAAGTTACTAACAATCATTAAATTAAGTTGATTAATTTTATTTATAAATTGTTTAAAAATTTTTAACATTTTGTTTACAAATATTTAATTTTGTGTTAAAATAAAAATAAAAAACAATAAGGATTGTTTTATGTCTTCAGCATCTTCTTCTAGTAGTAGCGCATATCCTACTACAACAACGTCTTCGCATGACCCATCCTTCTTTCCCTCTCCTCGCTCTCCTTCAGCAAATTTGGATCGTTCCTCACCCCTCTTTCATGGTCGACGTTTTTCAACTGGTTCACAGGATTCTGATTTAGCTTATCGAATTCAGCCCGCATCTGCTCCCTTGAATTCAGATCTAGAGTTGGATTCATTTAATGCCGCATCGTCTTTCTCTGGATCGCAACCCACTTTTCATGCTAGTCTAGGATCCAACCCTCCGTTTTCCTTCACTTCTAGCATGAGTTCTTCATCAAGTTTTTCGACATCTCAACCCCCGACGAGGACTAGTAGACCACCCACAATTCCTAGCTATTCAACTTCGTCTTCACAAGTTTCAAGTTCAGGATCTATAGCCCCGTTTTCTTCCAGTTTTAGCACCAGTTCTCCATTAAACTCTATCTCACAACCTTCCAGCACTACAACAACTACAATCCCTACAACCCTTCCTGTTTCTACTCAATCCACCCAACAACCTCTCCGGGCACGGGGACTTGCTCCAGCAGAACTCGAAATTGAATTTCAACAATTACAGGGAAATGGGTTGTATGCAATTCAAGTTGCACATACAGGTGAGATTACAGTTCGCATAAACAATGTATTGTATAATGTAAAGGTAACAACAGCAAAGGGAGATATTACTAAAGTTATTGGTAGTGATACCCAAAAACATGCAAAATTATATGCAATGGTCGGAAAAGCATGTGCTTATTTGGCAAGCACCACAATACTCGCCACATCTAATTCCGCTACAGTAACTTTGACAACACCAACTTCCAATCAAAGTCAAATGACAATACGTACCCCCACCACCCACCCTGTACCAGACCTATCAAAACAGGAATATATTGATTTAATAGGACAATATACTGCGGATAAGTGGCTGATTCCAATTACAGCTCCTTGCTATGAGAGCATACCTAATCTCCCTGTAGACGGCATTGCACAAGATAGTAATAGCGGGCCTCTCGCAATTGTCCGCCAACTTAAAAGTGCTTATGGTCTTGACAGCTACGCAACACTAAAACAAATGCTCTTGAATAGATATAACTCTCTCCATCATGAGGATCTGAGCGCAACAATTGACGCTATTCAAGATCCAACGGCTGACATACAAGAACAAAAGCGTTGTCAAAAGCTACTGCGATACTTCGTTGCTAAAGAGCTTCACGATGTGCACGAGGAATATGCTACTAATACAAGGATTCCCGATCCTAGAGACATTAATTTTCAAGTTAGAAGCGTAATCGCAACCGTAAGAAAAGAAAATCCTCAAAATTTACGAACAATATTAGCAAGATCAGATGCTCAATTAACTAATCAAGATATCCGTAATATTCTGCTATGGAGAGCAAATTATTGGAAACAGGAGGGTTCACCTATAGGAGATGATTTCCTTACGATGTGTTCGACCATACGTTTTTTTAACAACCTTCCAGCTGCAAATATTGAAATCGTCAAAAAGATAGACCAGAATAACTATTATCTCTCTAATATTTATTCCATTGGACACTCTGATCAAAATACACCTGTGCTGCATATCCTATCCGGAGGAACTGGTTACGATAGCTTTACTATGGGTGATCCCCATACTAGAGAACTCACCACACTTATGAAATACAACTATCTCTTCGAAACATTTAGCGAAGTACTAAGAAAGGCGGGAAATAGCGATTTTACAGTAATAGCGGAATTAGAAAAGCTTCACAACAGCACTCCAGGCTTCATAACTGCAATAGAAGGATCATTGAGACGAACATATAAAACAGCACCACGAAATAATTTTGCATTTAACCAGGGTTCTTTTGTAAAAAATAAGGAAAATAATGACTGGTTAGCGCTTTTGCGTCAAGCGGCCCTGGATGGTTTTACCCCTAATGTCATACTTGGAAATCCTCCGACAAGACCAATATCTTCTGGCCCTGTGGGACCAAGTGGAAGCAGAACTCCTATTACTTCAACCACTGGTACGGTAAGCTCGGCTAGCACACCTTCTACTAGCCCAACTGTCGGTACAGCTGCCGGCTCCTCGTCAGTTGCAACTTCCACCATACATACTACTAGTCATCGTAGCGGGCGCAGGTTGAGAAGACCTGGTTTACCCTCCACAACTTCATCTTCTGTAACCACCACATCACCACTTTCACAACCGCACAGTTCTACTACAGACAAGGCTTCTAATAGCCAAGGGGTAAATCGGCAAACTGCATTACTAGATTTACTTGATGATGAAAGCGGTGGTAACCATACGTCGTCCGCCCCTGTTATAACAACTGCTTCTTTGGCTGATGAAATTAACCCTTTAACAGGACTACCATACTGTTAATCATCCAGCTATCCTTGCCTCAAGAGAAGAGCATGCTATGCTAGCTACTCCATTTTGATTGTATCCTCTCAATTTGCAAAAAAGAAGCAAGAGCCTTAAAGTGCAGAAAGGGGCTTTCTCCTGTGGGCATTTTGGCATATGAAGTTTCGCAATAAGCTATATGGGGCGATGGTGGGGATTTCCCTAGCGAGCGTCATGGCCGGATTGAGCATTGGGTTTTACGACTTCAAGAGGCTGCTTTTGAGGACGGAAAAGACCAAGGCGCTCACGGTAGCGGCCACTGTGGCGGAGTTGATCGACCCCGAGCTGCTCAAGAAGGTGCAGTCGCGCGCGGATCAAGATGGCGAGGCGTATCTGCAGATCAAGAAGCAGCTGCAGAAGGTGCGCGATGTCAACCGTCGGGGCTTTATGTATATCGGGTATTTGTATACCTTGCGCCCCAATCCTAAAAATCCCCAAGAGATCATCTACCTCGTCGATGCGGAAGAAGACCCTAAGAAGATGTCTTACGTGGGCGAGGTGGAGGTCAATGCCTGTATCAGCGATCTCGTCCATTACCTAGACAAGCTGTTTTCCGAGGGGGAGTTCATCTCCGATCAATATGGCGGGTGGATGAGCGCCTATGCGCCCGTTTTCGATGCGCAAGGAAACTATGTCGCGACGGTAGGCGTTGATCTCTCTATCTCTACCTATCAGAAGGACCTGCTCTGGTTCTTGGAGCTTTTTGTCTATACCATCGCCGGAGCGCTCGTGTTGTCCGTTGTAGGAGCGCATTTTCTCTCTAAACACATTGGAAAATCTCTGAACTCTTTGCACAAGGCCGTGCTCGTGATCGGGCAGGGAAACCTGGATGCAAGGGCGGATCTGCACACACATGATGAGTTTGAGGAGCTGGCCAATGAGATCAACGAGATGGCCAAGGGGCTCAAAGAGCGTGAGCGCTTAAAGCTGCACTTTACGCGCTACGTGTCGCAGTATGTGATGGAGAAGATCTTGTCTGCCGAGACAGTTGCGAAACTCGAGGGAGAGCGGCGCAAGATTACGGTGCTCTTTTCCGATGTGCGCGAGTTTACGCATTTGGCAGAGCGGCTTGCTCCGGAGGAGGTGGTGTCTTTGCTGAATGAATATTTTAAAGCGATGATAGATATTATCTTTAAGCATCATGGGACTTTGGACAAGTTCATGGGCGATGGCCTTATGGTGGAATTCGGCGCGCCTTTAGACGACGCCCTTCAAGAGCGCAATGCTGTGGATGCGGCCATTGCCATGCAAAAAGAGATGGTCAGTTTGGGCGTACAGTGGAAAAGCCAGGGAAAGCCGAGCTTGAAGATCGGCATCGGCATCCACACAGGGCAGGCTATTGTAGGCAATATTGGATCGGAGGTGCGGATGGAATATACCGCCATCGGCGATACTGTCAACGTGGCGGCGCGGCTGGAACAGATGACAAAGGCGATCGACGTGCCCATCCTCATCAGCGAGGCTACCCACGCGGCTGTTAAAGACCATTTTACTTTTAAAAATTTAGGATCAAAGACTTTACCGGGAAGAGAGGTCCCCATCACAGTGTATAGTGTTCTGGATACTTGACACCAAGAGGCTCCAGGTGAGATACTGTGACTGTTATGGATTTAAAAAAGTCAACTCAGCAGGCGATGCGCGAGCAGAAAGCGCGCGTGGAACGCGAAGAGGTCTATCGCGGCAAGCCTTTTTACGTCTGTAAGGACACGTACCATTTTGACGGGGAAACTAAACACTTTAACATCGTGGTACACCCAGGGGCAGTCGTCCTGGTACCTGTGACCAAGAATAAGGAGCTGCTGCTGGTGAAGCAGTGGCGGCGCGCTGTAGGCCGGATTATGCTGGAATTCCCCGCCGGAACGCTAGAGCCTTCCGAGGCACCCATTGTATGCGCCGAGCGCGAACTGCGCGAGGAGACGGGCTATACGGCCCATCGGATTCTTCCGTTAGGGGGCTTTTTTAGCGCTCCGGGCTTTTGCACAGAGTATTTGCATCTGTTCCTCGCGCTCGAGCTGGAAGAGGCACCATTGCAGTCGGAGGACGAGGATGAGGCGATCGATCTGGTCGCGGCAACCTATGATGAAGTAGTAAAAATGATCGAAGAGCACCAGATTCAAGATGCCAAGACAATAGCAGGATTATATCGGTATGAGCAATGGCTTAGAGTCCGTTCATGAAAATTTATAGGTTGATTAACTATGTCGTACGGACTCGGTCAAAAAACGAAAAGTCATAAGCTTTTCCTTATACTTTTACTGCTGATTGCAGGCGTAGCGGCACTTCTCTTTGTCACTCTCGCTTCCCTGCCGACTCTACTATCGAGCAACTGGGGAAAGAAACGGCTTATTGCATTCTTTAAGTCCTCCTATGGCGTCGACGTTCAATGCGAGCGCTTTTCCCTCAGATGGTTCGGCCATCAGGAGATCACTGATTTAAAGGTCATAGATCCCAAGTCCAAAACGCTTTTCACTTGCGATATCATCAAAACAGAAGCGACGCTTCTGGACATTCTCCTTAAAAAGCGCATTGGGCATCTCTATTTCGACAGGCCCTATCTCGAGGTTTACCCGGCTCTTTTCTCTTTTTTTACTCCTGCCTTGCCGCCCATAGAGATGCACAGGGCGTCGCTTGGCGCGCTGTCTATGCCCGCCTGGCGCCTTTCTTTTCCCTATACAGGGACTTTGAACTGCACCTATGGAAAGATTTCGCTGATCGCAGAAGGGATCGATCCCATCGTCTTTGATGCGATTACGGCAAACCTGGAGAATTCTCCCAAAGAAAACCGCGTTAGCTGCCATCTGGCATGTGTGACACTGCAAAAGGGCATCGAAGGCTCCATTCACGCCGACGCCTCCTGCAGCGGGGTGCACACCCCCAATCCCTTCTTGAAAATACAGGCGGAGATGACCCAATTGCCCGTAAGGGGAATCGATGAGCTGCTTTTTGTCTTGCAGCCCCGCTATCGCGGTCTTTTGGTCAACGCCCTGGGAGAGACGGCCAATGCCAACGTCCAGGCGAGCTCCTCGTCAGGAAATATCGACATCGATTTAACAGCTAATTCTCCCCTATGCACTGCTGCCGTGGCCTTGAGCACGGAAAACAATATGCTTACATTGAAAAAGCCGGGAAGCTTTTCTCTAAACATCACACCAAACTTCTTTGCTAGCTTGACTGCCCTGATGCCCGAGAGGAGTTCTTTGCGTTTGACCAAGCCGGGAAAGATCCAAGGCACCATCAATGCCTATTCCTCTCCCCTCCCCCAGAAAACCGGCGATCTCTGGCAAGCCTCTGTTGATGCCGATATTTCCTCTGCCTCGCCGCTGGCTTTTGAATATGAGCGCACGCCCGTGCTGTTGGACTCCCTGTCCCTAAATGTGAATAGCGTGAACAAACCGGGAATGTTCCACTGCAATGCCAATGCTTCCCTCACTTCCAGCGACAAAGCTGCGCGCTGCACAGCGCAGGCAAGCGTAGATGCCACAACGCATCGCGCAAGCTATTCGGTAGACGCGGTGGATCTGCCCGCGGGATTGATCGGCACTCTAGCCGGCATGCCCTCTCTTGGAGATATCCTCGGCCCCACCCTTACCCTCAAGGCCGCGTGGAAAAACACAGGAGAAAACACGCTAAGGGTGAGCGCCAGCTCTCCGTTTTTGACACTGCAAGAGGCGGCTTTTACACTTGATGGGCAGTGCTCTTTGCAATCCCCCGTCGCTTTTACTTACACCCTTATTCCAGAGACACTGCGGAAATTCAGAGACACTATCGCTTTAGAGCAGCCCGTGACAGCCAAAGGGCGCTTAAATACGCTGACCTTTCCTTTCGAGGGCGCCTTTGCTGACAAAATGCGCTGCGATGCGGAAATTGTGGCGGACTCCATTAACTTAAAAGGCAAGATTCCCCTTGCACTTGAGCATTTCCAAGGACAGCTTTCCATCCACGGTTTAAACCGCATGGGGCTTTCTTTTACCAGCGACCGCGCCGGAGCGCAGATTCTGGCAAAATATGAGCCCAAAAACGATAGGCTCACCTTTCTTCAGACGCTCAATTTCTATGCCGCACTCGACAATCCCCTTTTGCATGCGTTTATCGACACCCAGGCGTCTTTGGTGGCGCCCACTCAGTTTAAGCTTTCCATCGACCCTTTTAGCTGCACTCTTAAAGCCTTTTCGCTGCCGGCAACCCTATTAAAAGCCACAGCCACACTAGACCCTTGTTCCATCGTGCCCTTTGCGGGGGCGCCACCTGTTGCTCTGCAAGACATCCAGCTGCCGCTGCAGTGGGACCCCAAGCGCAAGACTGCTCAGCTCGGCCTTTCCTGCCGCGTGAGGGAAAAGGAGGGGACGGCGATGGGCTCTCTTTCCCTTCAGGCCAGTCTCTCCGATTTGCAATGGGATAAGCTGGAAAACGCGACGCTCAACGCTACGCTGGACATGCAGCAGCTTCCTTCGGCCTTTCTGGACGCGCTGGGAGGGCAAGCCCTCTTTTCGACGCTGTTGGGACCGCAATTTAGCACTGCACTGAAGCTTCAAAGCACCAAAACCTCTCAAAATATCGGCTGGACGCTCACAAGTCCGCTTTTAAATGTAAAGGGCGCTTTTGTCGATGATGGCAAGCGCTTGGCGCTTGCCGGCTCTCCCCTACAGATCCAGTGGACCCTGACCCCTGCCGGCTATGCTGCTCTAGACAAGCAGCTGGCCGGACAACAAAAGATCAAGGCTGGCTTTGAACTCAAAGAGCCCACAGTCTTTCAGCTCACCTTAAGTGAATTTTCGCTTCCCCTTGCACCCAAAGCATCGACATCCCCTTTAGATCGCCTTCCTACGCCCAATTTTGACTTAAGCCTTTTAAATTGCGTCGGTAAGGGCAATAATCCTTCCCTCTTCTTTTTTGACAGCGGCTCGCAAGAGCTTTTCCCCATCACCGACTTGGATTTTTCGTTTAACAAAATCCAAGGGCAAGCCCCTCTCTCCATTGCCTCTTCCGCGCAGATTGCCAAAACGGGCTCCATCTCCTTAAAGGCCACCGTGGAGCAACTCTTTGATGAAAAAGGAGCCATCAGCTGGGAGAGGCTCTCCTCACAGATCGCCCTGCAAATTAAGAGCTTTCCTTCGCGCATCCTCGACCTCTTCGCGCGCCTAAAAGGAAGGACGGACTATCCCTTCTCCAAACTCTTCGGCTCTTCCCTCAACGCCTCTTTACAAGCCAAAATCCAGAATCTCTCCGGTCCCCTCTCACTTAACGTCAACTCGCCCTCCATGCGCTTTTCGCTCGATGGCTCGCTGCAAAAGGGCACTTTGCAACTTACAAGCCCCATCTACGCGCAAATGAAAATCAGCAAGGAGATGAGCACCTTATTCCTCTCCGAGGTCAATCCCCTTTCACTCAGCTATTTCTACTCCGAAAGCCCCATTACCCTGGAAATCCCTGCCCAAGGGTTTTCCCTTCCCCTGCATCCCTTTGACAAGGGACGCATGAGCATCCCCACTGCGCGCATCGAGCTGGGCAAGGTCGCTTGCCGCAACGAAGGAAACGTCAATATCGCCTTGGGGCTTCTCAAAACCAAACAGTTTGAGAAAAACAAAGAAGTGCTCCTCTGGTTTGCACCGATGGATCTTCACATTCAAGCAGGTACGCTCAACATGGAGCGCACGGAGATCCTCCTCGCAGAGACCTTCGATGTGGCCCTCTGGGGCAAGGTATTGCTCGTAGACAATTACGTCGACATGATTTTAGGCATCACCGCATCAGCACTCAACGAAGCCTTTGGCATTAAAGACCTGCCCAGCGATTACGTGATCACCATCCCCATTAAGGGACCCGCCGACAACGTCCAAATCAACTCTAAAACCGCCACAGCAAAAATCGCGCTCCTCCTCGCAGGACAGCAAAAAGACTTGTCGAACTCCATCAAGAAAAACCCCGCCGGCGCCATCCTCGGCGGCCTCATGCAGCAAATGTCCAAGATGCCCGATAATGAACGTGTTCCCCCAGCCAAACACCCCTTCCCCTGGGAGCGCGGCAAGACTGGTATGCGCGAGGTCTCCACAGAGAAGAAACGCCACTTTAAACGCGATGAAAAGCCCCTCAAGCAGATCTTGAAAGTCCTCCGCTAAACCCTGCCTAAACCATTAAACAGGGTTCCTCGAGCGAGGTAAACCTCCGCGTGTTAGTAGCCGTAAAAGGGCCAATCCCATACAAATTGATACACCAACTTGTAAAAGTATCTTTAAGAGCGTGAAAGAGCGTGGGCGGCTCCCCATCGAAAAAATAGACTCGCGAAGAATCAAAAGGAGAAATTGCCATACCCCATAGATTAATGATGTTGCCCTTTGGCGCGATTACGGCTCTTTTAGAAATTTCAGAAATACTCTTTGCTATGCAAAAAGAGCTTCTCTCATCACCGGTAGCACACGATTCCAGTATAATGCGCGCATCGCTGCTCAATTGTTCTAAAGCCGGAGCTATTACATGGATATTCGTAGAATCTAAAAATGAATTGTCGCTCAAAGCCATGCACTCGGGCATACCATGCGCGTGAATCCATAGAGTTTTAATCTGATGTTCTTTGGCTACTTCTTGTATTGCGTCTGCTAGCTCATTCACGTTGCTCACCTTTTTGTGAACCACGGGTGGATACCGTCCCGAGAGCAGATAGGCAAAATTAAGCCTAGAAAGTGAATTATCGTCTGCTCGAATTTTAAGAGTTACGCCGATCTTCTTCTTGTTTGACATACAAAACGTAGCCTGTCTGTAACACTCGCGCCCAGCAAATAAAATTGCTGCAGCTCCGACAAGGACGCTTCCATAACCTGAGACCTGAACAACAGTATGCAAAATTCCGCCAGCTAAAGCGGAATAGAGCAAGGGTTTTCCTTGACGCCATAAGCCAGTAAGGTCATTGAATTTCATATGAACTGCTGCCATAATCCACCTATTTTTCAAAATAATTATACAACATTTCAAAAAAAATATATCACAAAAAGGCGATTACGGGCAATGGATACAAGAATTTTAATGTTAATTTCGTTTTGTCATAGAACGCTCTCTGCCTTGTACAGGATATTTTTCCATTATCAACTCTTTGGATGTAGCCAAGGAAAAGAAATTAATTTTAGAGGAAAAGGCGCAAAACGCGGACTATAAATTCTCGCAGACAGTCTAATATGCAGAACAGCCATTCTCGGCTTTCTTGAGAGACTGTCCACTAACTAAGCTTCTGTCGATTTTGGGGTTCTTTTGAGCCGAGTTTTCGATTCATTTTGTGGGGGTAGTATCAAACTTCGTATACTACCCCCACAAGATGAATCAAAAATCGGCCAAAATAATCCCCAAAATCGACGAAGCCTTAATTTGTGGACAGTCTCTGAGCAGCTCTACAGCTTCTTCAAAGGATTCTATATTGATGATTTTGAGGCGCCGAAATTGAGGATCTCTATCAAAATATGTGATCAATCCATGCCTTAATGTTAAATAGCTTAATTTTTCTAGCCCAAAATCTTCATTTTTAGGACCATTCATGCAAATTTCCAGTTCAATATCTACAATCCTTAATGGATAGTGGGAGAAAAAATAGCGAATCTTTTTATTTTTATTGATTTCACGGAGAAATTTAGCGCCGGTATCTACTATAAGCTCTCGCGCTTCATTCACATCTATCTCTTTGCGGTATTGGAAACTTAGCGCAAAATTGCCCTCTAAATCTATTACTATTATTTTATCCCACAGCTCGAGATTGTTTTCAATTGCCAGCTGCTTAATAACACCCTGTTTAATTCTATCTACCAATTCCCGCTTTTCGCTTGGATTATACACAGATTGTGAATTAGTTTGAGAACAGCTAGAGAAAAAAATAAATATACAAAAAACCAAAACCTGGAGCATTTTATCGAATCCCTATGAGTTGACTATCTTTTTTGTGTTTAAGTATTTCTTCTGCTTCTGCAAATGTTTCCGTAGAGTTGTTGGGATCCATAGGCTGATCAATTCCATTATTGTACATTAGTATTCCTTTTCGCAACGATGCGAAGCTAAATTCTTCAGCTTCCCTTCCACCTCCATCCGGTCTATTCAAAAAAATATAAATCCCAATATCATTAATAGTAAAAGGATAATTTGTAAAATACGGTTGAACGGCTTCATTATTAAGCTTTTGGAGGAATAAATTACTAGCGCACATCAAAAACTCACGAGCTTCTTCAATCTCAATGTCTTTATTGTAATTAAAGAGAAGGGAAAGTATTTCATTTTTATCTTCCATTTTTGATCCAAAACCACAAATCTCTAGATTTTTTTCTTTTAATAATTGCCTAGCCACTGAGCATCTTATTCTATTTACCAATTCCAGTTTTCTATTTTGTTCACACAAAGATGAACGATTTTTTTGAGAACAACTGAAAAGGAAAACAAATATATATAAAAATAGCACTCTTCGCATCTTTTTAAACCTTGAATTATCTTTTTAAGTATCTCTTCAGCTTCTTTAAATGTTTCTTGCTGCATTATTTGGAGACGTTTTGATTTAGAGTCTGTCGTTGAATTAGAATGCTTTGCTTTTTGCGTCTTTTTTCCATAAACCAATTTCTTTTTCTTCGCCTAGTTAATCCAACTATGTCGTGCGAAAAAGAAATTGGTTTATGAAAAAAAAATCATCAAAAATCAAAATATTCTAATTCAACGACAGACTCTTAGCATTGCGATTGTCATAAATTAACATCACTTTTTTCAAGGATGCAATTTGCAATTTTTCTGACCCCAAAAATCTTCACCATTAGAATTCTTGAAGGAGCTCTTTTCTACACAACTAGATGTAAAAATGATTGCGAAGAAATTAAAAAAAATCATTCCGTTTTTTTTCATTCAACCAAATAATCCCTTATTCTTTCTTTGATTAATTCTTTATAAATTTCGTTCACAAAATCATGATTCATCCCTTTAGATTGAGATTTTAACATTATTAAATGTTGACAATCAGCCCTTATTTTCTTCGCATTTTCAAGACGAATCTCATCGTCATCCTCATAAGATGCGGCAATATTATGAAGCAATTGTGGTGTCATAGGAACAATATCATTTTCGCATGCATAATTACGCGTCTTAAAGCACATATCATCCGATATGATGGCTGCAGGCGCAACCGAAAATATCTCAATATGTTTTTGAACTTCTGGAGCAACATCACACAATGCATTCTTTGTCAAAAGAGCTCCCTGGCTATGACATACGTGAAATAATATCGCATCGGGATTGTCTCTATTTTTCTCATAAAATTCGAGCCATACTTGCTTTAGCAAATCTCCGGTTACAGGTGCAAAACCTGGATAATTTAAAACAACTATTTCTCCTAAATCCGTTACAACCCCATTCGAATGATTAAAAACCCAGGTGATGCTGGTATCCGGGACAAAAGATTGGAGGTATTCCAAGTTTTTGCATCCATCTGCAAAATCGGTGTTCATGCCATTGATGTAAACTATACATTTGTCTGTTCTTTGCTCTCCAGCTGTTTTGAACACTGTCGAGCGAGTAGGCGGTTTTATCTTAATGATCTGCTCTTTGTCGTAGAGATTCAAAACCTGAGGCTGTGACGGCTGTGGCGGTTCTATTTTTTTAATACCACCTCCTTTTTCCTTTTTCGAAGAAGAGGGCACGATGCGATCGGGCGGTGTAAAAGAGGAGTAAAGAGTGGGATTTACGGGCGTTTCTCTCGAATTGGAACTGCTAGGCGGCACTACCTGGGCTTTTTTTGAAAAATCTTTTGGATCGCGTTCTTTTTCGGCAGACGCGATAGGTATGCACGACTCTGGCTCAGTGAGTGCGGCATGTCTTTGCAATTGAGGATCTATCGGTTCGCCGGCCACACCGCGTCCCACAAGCTCTAAACCTTGCAAAACCGCTCCGCCTATTTTCTTGAGGAAACCCGGCTTGTCTCCCTGCTCTTTGGGCTCGGAAGCTTGTTCTGATGCTGCGGAAGGCAAATCACGGGCAATTGAGTTAACGACATCGCCGACCCAATTTTCCGTGACGCGCTGAGGAGGAGGAGGGAGAGCAGCAAGCTCAGGGATACTAGGAACTTCTCGAGGAGGAGGCTCAGGATCCAGACCCGCTGTCTCGTCATCCTTTTCCTCTTTTCTTCGCCTGCCGTGCGCAGGAGCGTTGGGAGAAGCTTCAGGTGCGACTACGGAAGCCACAGCGGCAGTGCCGGCGGCTCCCAAGCCACACGTAACGCCTACTGCGACAACAATAATTGTGCCGATGATGATCTCTGTTTTGTGTTTGTCGATATATTTACCGACATCGCTTACGACGTGGCCGGTTTTCTTAATGGTTTTCTTGGCGGCGTGTTTGCACTTTCTG
>DASXPV010000015.1:0-5468 GCA_036493355.1 Rhabdochlamydiaceae bacterium | reverse complement strand
GGTGGAAAATGCATTTTTACATTTGAAGCGCTGGAGAGGAATAGCGACACGTTATGCAAAGAATGCAGCCTCATTCTTGGCTGCAGTCCACATCAGGTGTATTGCTATATGGGCGGAGATCTTGTGACGACACTATCTAGCATCATCTGATAATGAAGACAAATTTCTATGGAAGTTGTACGCAAAAATGGACGTTTGCACGTATAATGTTTTTCTTTTTAAGGATCTCAATTTCTTTTGGAAAAAGCATATGGCAACAACCACTACCTCTGTAACAAACCGCTCACCAGTAGAGCAATCTCAAGTTATCGAACCTGCAAGCAGGCCCACGAAAAAAGCGGCGGCGCGATACGCCCTGCTCGAATCTCTTGATTTGTTGCCAGCAATAAATATAGAGCTCATTAATAGCTATCTGGGATCTGTCAAAGTACCGCAAGACGCACGCGCTCATACATTAGGAGATCTTCTTCAACGAAAATTTGTCCATTCTATTCCCATTTCCATTATAGAAGCGAGAGATAGCCACCTTAGTCGAAAGGCAATCCATTCTGCCCTAATGCAAATGACAGAGAAAGAATTGGGTACTGATGTAACTCGCTATAATTGCGCGAAATATCTTACAAAGGCCTACTATGACAAACGTGAGATATCCTATCCATATCAGATTCCAGAAAATATTCTATTGGTACAATCCGAAGAACAAATCATCGGATTTCTGATCGGTAAAATCGTAAAACATCACGATGGACACAGAACGTATGACGAGCGTGCTTATTTTGTAGTTCGCCTCGCTATTAGCTCGACTTACCAAGGAAAAGGCCTAGGAACGCAACTCATGTTAACAGCTATGAGCAAAGCCCATGCCTTGAGACTGCCCTTAACGCTAGTTTATATAGATTATCCAACGCATGAGACGGGAGCTCCATTTTTTAATAGTTTTACGCGTAAGTTTGGCATCCCCATGCATAACGAAAAAGAGTGTGGAATGTGTTTTCCCATCTGGGATTTACGCAAGGTAGAAGCACTCACGAAGGAAGATTAGTCGCATGAAACGCTGATCTCAAACAAAATTCTAACGCCCAATCCGCCAACTGGTGCAGGTTATTTCTTACTGCTGGCTCTTTGATCCGAGGCACCCAGTCTTTTTCTGTGATCGAGTCGCTAATGACAAAAAGAGAAAAAGCCTGCACATTTTTTTCCCGTGCGATCGCATAAAGCGTTGCCGCCTCCATTTCTACAACGCTGCAGCCCCCATGCCTGACGCGTTTAACGTCTTCGATTGTCTCGCGGAACACCGCGGAAAAACTCCAGGCCATCGCCGTGTGAAAATAGGGCAAAGAATGCTCTTTCATAAAGCGGTTCCACTCTTCCATCAGTTGCGCATCTGCATCTACGGCGCTCTTGCCAGGCGGCAGGTAGAGGTGGGCCACCCCGTCTTCTGCAAGGGCATTCGCGCAAAGTATAAAATCAGCGATCCTATGCGCATCCATTAACGTTCCCGCCGTCCCTACCGCGATAAAGCGTTTGGCACCAAGAGCAATGAGCTCTTCCATTTTAATGGAAAGACCAGGGGCGCCTACTCCCCAATCTCCTAAAACGCCCATTGCGCCGTTATCGAGCAGATAAAAGTGGGTAACGGCTTCAGAGGGGCGAAGCTCGGGGTATTGATTTAAAAGGTACTGCATCGTCGACTTTTGATAGCAGACTAAGACCGTTTCCGGGGCCTTAAAATCGCCGATGTGCTTCTCCGCCTTCTTATAGGCGATGAGCTTTTCTGCAGTGACAATGGGTTGTTTAGCACTTAAATAGGCACACATAAATAAGGGAAAAAGTAAAAATTTTAGCATAAACAGTATACTTGAACCCACATTATAGTAACTCAAACACAATAAAGCTATTCAATTAAAATGGATAAATTCAAAAAATTGATCGACATCCATGTTAGAAAAGGAATCAATTTTTAAAACCGCACGAGATAGGTCATGCCCTTGCGTAAAGCGATTGGGGACGGCGATGGTCAGACAGCCTGCCCTCACGCCTGCTGTCACCCCCGAATGGCTGTCTTCGATGACGACGCAGTGCGCAGGTAAGAGGCCCAATACTTTCGCCGCGTGCAAGTAAATGTAGGGCTTGGGCTTATTGACCCCCTCAGGATCGGTATACTCTTGCAAATCGTCTTGACCCGAGAGAATGCACTCAAAGCACTCTTCTATTCCTAGACGTTTTAAATTAAGCAAGATTTCCTCTTTTTTAGCCGCAGAGGCAACGCCCAGCTTATAGCCTCTTTTCTCTTTCGCTTGAACGAGAAGACGGACGAAATCCACAGTCGATTGTATGGCGGGAACCTCATCGAGATGACCATAGTAATACGTTCTCTTCTCTTCCAGCAATGCATTGGCGCACTTGAGACCCATTCTTTCTGCCAACAGTCGTGCGTTTTCCGTCGCGGACCTGCCTATGTAAGGGTAGTACTCGTCTAGCGTAAAATCCCATCCATATTTGCGCATGGCTTGATGCCAGGATAAAAAATGGGCGTGTTCGCTGTCGATCAAAACGCCATCGCAGTCAAAGATAATCGCTCGGATGTTCTTACTCATCGCGCACCTCCTGGTTTTTGCGCGACAATCGTAGGAAATATGCGCGCAGCATCGTAAATAATAGCAACACTCTCAAACCCTGCTGTGCATAATTGGGATTTAGTGTGCGCTTCTGTGCGATAGACTTGCCATCTGCCCTCTAAAATGTCAGCGAAAAGGATCTTTTGCAATAGAGCATCTTCAGGATTAATCTTTGATAGATCCCAGTCAGAGCCATTTCCCGGAAGAGGAGGCGGAGTCAGAAAACTCGTAATGAGATGTCCGCCCGCTTTCAGTGCTGCATGAAATTGGCGGTATAAGACAATGACCTTTTGATCATCAGCTTCGTAGAAATTAAGCCCATTGCTCGTTATGAGATCAAATGCCTCTTGGTAATTTAAATTCCAGGCGTCTTGAAAGGAAAAGCGGCACCTTTCAAAAAGTCCTCGCTCTTTTGCTAGAGCAGTAGCTTGTTCCAGCGATTCCGCATCGAGGTCGATTCCATGCAAAACAAAATGAGAGAGACCAGAAAAATCCAAATCGAGTAAATCCGCCATCACTCCCGAGGGAATAGAAGCAAAAACACAATTTTCGCGCACTCTTTTTTGAATCTCTTGTTTAAAAATAACAAATCGCTGCTGCATCGCAAGGGCCGTGGGCGCGCGATCCAGTAAGAACGATTCGAGCTCATTTAGCTTTTCTTTGCGATTGTTTAAGCCCGTAATGCGCCCTTGAAAAGGATGCATGACCACATAATGCGTCCAAAAGCCGTTGAGCCCGCCGTGCTGGATGAGAAATCTGCCTAAATCAAATTGAGAAAGAGCGTTTATTAATTCCCATTGCTTTTCAACATTCGCATGGGGAAGATTGCCTCGCGCCTTGCTTTTATCCAAGAGTTTTTGCAGAGACTTTTCGAAGGACTCTTCGCGCTTTTCGTGAGATAAATTCCGCATTGCCGCAATTCCCTATTGGATCTCTACGAGCTGTTTGCCGAGGTTTTGTCCTGAAAAAAGACCTAAAAAAGCGCTGGGCATATTTTCTAGTCCTTTAGTAACCGTCTCGCAGGGCTTGAGCTTTCCCTGCAAAAGCCATTCTTCGAGCTGCTCTCTTCCTGCTGCAAAACGCTCGGCATAATCATAAACCAGAAATCTTCTTGCCAGCGCGCTTTTGACGATTAACTGACGGAAGTTGCGCGGCCCAATGTCGGGTCGTTCGAGATTATAGGAGGAGATTTGACCGCTAAGCACAATGCGCGCGTGACGATTAATGCGCTTCATAATTTCATCAGTCACCACGCCTCCGACGTTATCAAAATAAAGATCTATTCCCTTTGGGCAGGCGCATTCTAGTCGATCCATCCAATCCGATTGCTTGTAATCGATTGCAGCATCCCATCTCATCTCATGAAGCAGGTAGTCGACTTTGCTGACACTGCCCGCAATGCCAATGACGCGGCAGCCGAAAAGTTTTCCGATCTGACCTGCGATGATGCCTACAACGCCTGCCGCTCCAGAAATGACCAGAGTTTCACCCCTTGATTGCGCCATCGGATAAATCGGCGATGGGTATTGCACCAGCCTCCATAGTCTGGAGGGAGATCTCTCCATGGAGCTCCAGTTCGCAATATCCAAAATACTGCATTGATAAAAGTCCTGTTGTCTCGCGCTATGCCATCCCAAATCCCCCTTCGTCCTGGCAAGTGAGGTTCCTGTAAATTCCAAACTCTGTCGGATATATCATGTCTTCTGTGCACTTCCATAGAGGCTCCCTTGGTAAGCATGAGAGGATACCACACTTAAATATTTTTTATCTCGTGACGACACTATCTAGGGATCCTTTCACTTGGTTCCAGATAGGTTTGAAGAAGGAGACCATATGTTCAATCGCTACGAGTCGACAGGTATAGTGATTTAAAACAAGATTGAGAAAAATATGCAAGGAGGCTGCGAAAATTTTTTGTCTGGAGCGAGCGACCATTGTACGATTACAAGGCGCGAGCGAAGACGAAAAATTTTCTGCAAAGCCGACGCGGGAGATTTTCTCAATATTGTTTTAAATTACTATAAATCCTAAAAGAACGAGCTTTAGTACAGGCTGAAATGGATGACGAATCCCTCGTTTTTTACGGGGATCGGGGATATGTTGGAGACATTCGAAAAGTTGCATACCGCTTCCATAAATAGTTTAAGCAGCAAGCAGTATAGACCAATTCAAATTTTAGGCGACTTTGCAGGTGTCCTGGGGGCCATGGAACCTTCATACTTGAAGCTTGTAGCCCATTTTTTCGCCCTTTCAGGGCGATCCAGAACATGAGGCCATCAGATTTCTCCTCCTTAAGACTTTGCCCTATTTTCATAACCAACTCTCTTCCAGTTTGTTAAGGAAAGCCCTCAAACAATTGAAGAGTCGTTCCTGCTCGATTTTCCCCAAACACTTTAAAGAAGTGCTTTTTATAATAGTTAGAGGGTCAATATATTCCATTATATTTCCGACAAATATGATTTTTTATTTGATTTTTTAATAATATTAATTTAGAATAAACTTTAACTTATTTAAATAAATAACTGGAGAAAATTAATGACTAGTTCATCTTCTATTCACGCTTGCCCTAAGTCAAGACCAGACTCTCTTCTCGACCTGCTTCCTGAAAAACCAGAGCCTGTTTCTCAAACAGAACCTCTGCAAGTTGCTGGAATCACAGAACCTCTGCAAGTTGCTAAAATCACAGAAATCCTTTCTTCCACTCTACTTTCTTCAAGCTCTTCAAGCTCTTCAAGCTCCTTTAGCTCCAGCATGATTTCAAGCCTTAGCGGTGAAGCTCCAACGGGTCGCAATTTCGATACATTGACTAAAGTACTTTTCGGCAAATGTATCGCCTTCACTGGTAGTCCC
>DASXPV010000014.1:0-1958 GCA_036493355.1 Rhabdochlamydiaceae bacterium | reverse complement strand
GGTGGAAAATGCATTTTTACATTTGAAGCGCTGGAGAGGAATAGCGACACGTTATGCAAAGAATGCAGCCTCATTCTTGGCTGCAGTCCACATCAGGTGTATTGCTATATGGGCGGAGATCTTGTGACGACACTATCTAGCGAATTAGAAAAATTAATCGAAAATAAACCCGCGAATTTTCCTCAATTCAAAAAATTTATTGTTTTTTTCAAAGACTTGAGAAATAAATGAAATTTATCATGAAATTTGGATCTCAAAGCCAGCTCTTCTTCATCGAAAAAATCGCAATAAAAAAGGATAATCCCCACCAGAGAACGGATTTTAATCGTTCCACTACCTTCTGCTTTATCATCTGTAAGTCTTGACGAATTAAGGGATGAAATCTATGTTTCAGTTATGTCCGAACTTTTGAAATTCCCGCGTATCTTAATCCTACAATTGCTCGCTTCTTTTGCAACTGTTGCAGCGATTCTTTTCACCCCTGCACTACCACAAGTTTCAAAAGCCTTTCAACTCTCTGCCGGACAAGGCCAGTGGCCAATCACGATCTATCTCTTTGGTTTCTCATTCGGCCCGTTGCTCTACGGCCCGCTGGCTAATAGAATAGGAAGAAAAAAGGCTCTTCTGCTCGGTATTGCCCTAGCTTTGGTAGGAAGTTTGTTTGCCTTTTTTGCCTCTTCGTTTTGGTTTTTCTGCCTGGGGCGCTTTATTCAAGCCTTGGGGGCTGTAGCGGGACTCAAGATTGTTTTTACGATGGTCAGCGATTTGCATGAAGGCCGCTCCGCTGCCAAAGTGCTAGCTATTTTGCTGCTTGGTTTTGCGGTGGTTCCTGGATTGGGCTTGGCAATCGGAGGATGCCTTACAGAGGTTTTCGGATGGAAAAGCTGCTTTGGCTTTTTAGCTCTTTATTCTACAATCCTTTTCCTTTGTATATTTACGCTCCCAGAAACTGCACAAGGACTAGATGCCTCATCGTTCCGGTTAAACCGTATTCTTTCTGGATATTTTCATCAGTTCCGAAACATACCTTTGCTGCTTTATGCAGCATTAATGGGGCTTTCAGTGACTATGAATTACGTGTTTGTCACGGAGGCTCCCTATATTGGAATCAATATTATGGGGCTTTCTCCTGGAAAATATGGATTATTCGGCCTCGTAGTGTCAATGGGGATGCTCATTGGATTGTGGATGAGCCACTACATGGCCGGACGGGTCAGTTCGAGGAGAGAAATTATGTCTGGAATCCTTGCTTGTTTAGCAGGAGCCTGCTTGATGGCAATTTTTTTCAGCGCTCGTTGGTTGGGAGGCTGGAGCCTTTTTTTGCCGCAAGCATTGATTCAAATGGGAATTGGACTCATATGGGTCTTTGCTCCAGCTAAAAGTTTGTCCCAAGTTGCAGACAAATCGAACGCATCAGCGGTCACTCAATTTCTAAGCATGGGTTGCGCAACAGCGCTGACGCTGTTTGTAGGTGCTTTTCTGCCTAAGGGACTTTTTACTATGCCAGCGGTATTTGGCATTCTTGGTTTGATTATGTTTGGTATTTGGTTCTCATTGCTCAGCCGGTTGAAAGACAATTAATTTAGCAGTATAAGAGACGTTCTCTAAGAGCATAGTGTTACACACAATTTTTAGTTGACAAGTTGGCATGTATATGGTCCCACATGAGCACATAGTCAGCCATTCGTTTTAGCCCTTTCCATATGACCTGGGCTCCGGGAGGGCTTTTCCTTTTCTGGTATCCTCCTAGCATTCCGATCATTATCATAAACTCCCCTAGTTTGGGGGCTATATTCGGAACCTGTTTATTTAAGATTGTACATACAGATTTCCATTCAACCTCCTCAAACACTTCCGCACTCGATCTGTTGCTATCTTGCCGTCCCAAATTCATCAAAAACATGACTCTCCAAGCTACAATCATGAACATCGTTATCATCGTCTCTAGTCGATCTCGA
>DASXPV010000013.1:0-7757 GCA_036493355.1 Rhabdochlamydiaceae bacterium | reverse complement strand
GGTGGAAAATGCATTTTTACATTTGAAGCGCTGGAGAGGAATAGCGACACGTTATGCAAAGAATGCAGCCTCATTCTTGGCTGCAGTCCACATCAGGTGTATTGCTATATGGGCGGAGATCTTGTGACGACACTATCTAGTAGGGACAGCTCGTTTTTTTGACATCGATTTCCAGGATTTTATTTTCCAGAGGATGTATTTGATGATATTCCTAAAGAAATATATGTTCGGAGAATGAATACATAAAGAATTAACAAAGAGGTAATTATGGAGTTCATTAAGCTTGTTAGATTGTTTCAGAGCTTGCAACTGAGAGATGTAAATCTCTCAGCACAAGTGACTGAACCGTTTAAAACGATGGTGGACTACAAAGAGTGTCCAACCAATTGGAGGTGGAGAGACGCATTCAGAACTTTTCAGTGGGGGAAAGTTCACGGTTCTCTTCTTCGATTAATCTCTTGTTACTCTCTAGGGTGTGTTTAATGTGTTTATCAAAATCTGACTCGAACAGACGATCTTGTACAATTCGATATTTTTCAAATTCGCTCTCAGCAAAGGCCTTTGCTACTTCCTTTGTCACCTTTCCTGGATTATTGAGAATATCCCTTTCGTTAAACTGAAGAAAAGCATTTAATTTACCCGCCCAATCTTTCATGGTCATGGGAATGTTTCGCGACGCCCTGTCCTCGGCGTAATCAAGGTACATTGTCACAAATCGATCGAGCGATTTCATCTCTATTTCGGTCAGATAATTCTTTGCAACAATGACGTCTGGTTTGAGAATTTTTCCGTTAGGAGCATTCTTCCATGTGGTTAATCCCATTTTCTCTTTTTTGCTATTTGCCCGCTCAACGATTAATTCGGCAGCAGTATGACCGTGAATAGCAAAGTGAAGTTTGTTTTGCACTTCCGCAAAAAACTTTTGTGTAATTTCGGCTTTTGGATCGTAATCCATTGCTGTAGCATAAATATCCGTGATCTTTTGGTAAAATCTTCGCTCACTTGCTCGGATTTCTCGGATTTCTTCTAACAGGCTATCAAAATACGCTTTGTTGAAAAACGAACCGTTTTTCAAACGCTCTTTATCAAGCACATAGCCGCGAATGGCAAAGTCCTTTAAGATATTCACAGCCCATTGTCTAAACTGGATGGCTCTTTGAGAATTGACTCGAAAGCCGACAGCAATGATGGCATCTAGATTATAAAATTCAATATTCCTAGCGACTTCACGGGTGCCCTCTTTTTGAACTATTCGGAAATTCCTAATAGTTGCTGATGTTGATATCTCATTCTGGCTGAATAGGTTGTTTAAGTGCTCATTAATTGTCGGGACAGAGACTTCAAATAGCACTCCCATCAATTTTTGTGTAAGCCAGACCGATTCTTCGGCTATGCGAACTTCGATGCTATTTTCTCCGGACTGTCTGGTAAAGATTAAAAATTCAGCAGTGCTATTCCGAATATTACCTCTTTTTTCTTCACTCATAGGTTGCCTACAATTTAGACTTTAGAAATAGGGGATTATAGGTGGATTTTGGAATAAAAAGAAGGCCAGGAAAAATTCTGACCTTGAAATGGAATGAGATAAAAAATCGCCAGGCAATATGAGCCTTAGTTTTGAATGGATTAGTGGAGAATTTCTCCTGGGGAAGTAGGCTTTCTTTGGATGATTAGTTCCTTCTTATCAACGATCAGTTTCGAGTGGTCCAGGTCGTATGGTAATTACAAAGTTTAAGAGTGTCCTCCCTCTGAGGGAAAAGTTTGAATATTTCTCCTATGTGCACAATGGCGCGTTGTGCTGTGTTGAGGTGATCGATTCGCAGCCGATTCGTAGATGATTCCAATGGGGTTTCTTCTGGCTCTAGAGAGGGTAAACCTGCAAATGGGTTCCCTACGCCGTCTAACGAAGGCAAATTTCTAAAAGGATTTCCTACTCCATCTAATGATTTTATACTCATAGTTTTCCTCCATCTATCTTTTTTCTTATCACTTCGTTGAGATTCTTTTCATGGCTATTATTCCTACATCCTTTGTCCAAGGCATATTATCTAAAACTTGAAAATAGGTGTCGCAAGAACTACTGTCATACCACGGTCCATCCTCATGCATTCTCATTCCATCATCGTATTGAAAATTCCCTACATAACAAGGGCGTTTATCAGATAAGGATTGAATACATAAGGCATAGGTTTTAATAAATATATCCTTTTCCTTTAATAGGCACTTTGAGAAGCATTGATATGTCAATAGACAAAGCGTGGGTGCTTCTAATCCATAAGGTATTTCCAGATTTTCCTTTAAACGCTTGTCAAGGCTTTTTTGCGCTCCTTCTTTTATTCTGCTCCCCTGAAGAATGCTACTAGTTATTACAATTTGGTACGTTTTATCCACTGAAGTTTCACCCTGACGTTCCATGTAAGTAGGCGCCGAAGAAGTGTCAATATTGCAATCAGGCTTATTTGTTTGAGCGAGAGTTTTTAATATGCTTAATGAAAGGCCTTTGGGAATAGTTAAAACTGTACACCCATCATTGCTTTCTAACTTAAAACCGCTAAATTCTTTTAGAATTTTTATGGTGGCATTCTTCAATGTTGGTTCATTGGGCAATTCAAATTGTAAATTAAATCTTAAACAATTGAAATGTTTCTCCCATACATATTGATCAATGAACCTAACCTTTGGAAATACTTTTCTTAAATCGGCATTATCCCAAATTTTATCGTTGTTTGCTATCGAGTACCATAGATGAGAGACTGCTTGCGTCTTTCGGGTATCGTCAAATGATAAATACTCATGAATCAGGTAAACAAAATCACTTGTCGCACATGGGTTTATAGATGGTAAACTCATTTTTCTTCGTCCTTAATTTTCACCTTAAATATTCTAATTAATCTGATCATATTTCTTAAGAGAAAATCATGAATCAAAAGCAGAAGTGAAAAGGCTTTCGACATATTCTGGAGCCCCAGCCTGGTTATGCACATTGGCGAGTTCTTCTAAAATTAGTCTGCATCGCTCATCTCTGTTTATCGCGACACTAATTCCTCTAAAATAAACGCTTGTGCCTCTTGAGACCCCGAAGAATATTCTTTGCAAAGATTTGGGCAAGCCTAGACGATCTATTGCCTTTGGAATGGAATCAGATTTATTTGGTAAATTGACCTCAACATCGCCACCATTAGGATACTCTTTTAGCAATTGCTCTATGAACTCATATGGGCATGATTTATCGGATCCGTCGTTAAGACGTTTTAAATAGTATCTTTTTGGGCCAAGGGTATGATCATTGACAAAAACCCACAGTTGATTTTCTTCCAGTTTGAGTTCAAAAAGCATTTTTTGTAATGGATCTGCATTATCGATCTCCAAACGAAATCCTTTCGCTGCAAATGCCAAGATGGCATTGATTAACGTCTTCATTCCCTCTTTGAAAAACTCGCTTGTGAAGATAATAGGTTGATCCTGCTGTACGCCGTTTCTGACACATACAATTTCACGCCATGTCTCTTTTTGATTCCATGCTTGGAAAAAGTGTGGATTTTGCTTTATCCACAACTCACAGGGATTTTCAAAATAGGCCTCTGAAGTATTCCAGCACCATAGAGCATATTCAAAATACCACCACATCACAGCAGGGTTATGGAACTGATCCCAATGAATGACTTTTAGCGCTTGTACTGCCTTTTCAACAGACGGCGCAAAGGTATATATTTCAATCTGAAATTCCTCCATGGTTTTGATGGCTCCGCCTTTTTCTTTTTGAATAATATGCCTTTGCACGGTTCGTAATGAGGCATATTGCCTGCAGAGATCAGTCTCCCCATTTTCAAGAAGTAGTTGTAACAGTTCTTTCACTTCAAAATAAATCACTCTAGAGGCCAGGGGCTAAATGTATCTTTCTGATCACCAGATAAGATCGCGCGAGTGTGCGTGACTTTTTCTTTAATCAGTTTTTTTGGTTTTTTAAGTACTTCAACTACGTGAGAAAAAACGCTTTTCACTTCGTCCAACGCCTCTTTTTCACAGAACTCGGCTTCTTTGGCTAACTCCAAATACTTTTCCAGCCATTCATTCGTTAAAGGCTCAAGCAGTGTATTTGTTTGCAAAAATGGAATGATCTGTGTGCAAAAGAGGATAATCAGGTCATCACGTGTCTGACAGTCCTCTATTTGCTGTTCATAACGATCAATGGATTTTAATAAAACTTGTGGATCTAATGTCATAATCACCTTTTTTCTACTTCTTTAACTTCACCTCGAAATACTGTTTTTTCCATTTTAGTTCCCCAAAAAACCGCCAGTTATTCCCATTTCACCTCCTTGTCATTCCCAATATCAGCGATTTCATTCCCATTTACATCCAAAAGCAACTAAGCATTAGTTATTTATGTTATGTAATAAAACATGAAAGCAGATGAGTCAAAAGAGGTGTTATTAGAAAAAAAGAATGCCGTTTTGGAAAGCAAAGATGCTTCCGAACGCTTAGGGCGTTTTTTTGACTTGTTGCTTCACATAGACAAACGTCAAAACCTGGAATTTTATGAAAATCAAAAAAGTAGAAATTGTCCCGATCAAACCCCATGACGGATTACTTGCATTTGCTAGCATCGAGATCGATGACCTGCTTTATATTGGATCGATTGGTGTCCATAAAAGGCGTGACGGCAGTGGATATCGCATTACCTTTCCGACTCGAAAGGTGGGTGACCGTCAATTCACAATTTGTCATCCGACCAAACCTGATTTAAGTAAAGAAATCGAATCGGCAATTATCTCAAAAGTAGAGAAAGTATTTGGATTATAAATATTAAATAAAAATGTAAAAAAGATTGTAATTATGAATAAAAAACCATCAAACAATATTCTCTATAATTTTGAAAAATTAGAGGCATTGTGAATATGTCTTGCGGGTTTATTAAATTGTTTAGAGGGACAGGAGTAGAACTTTTACAAAACGATCCTAAAGCATATTTATTGCTTTCTCAGATAGCCCTTAGGGCCTTGAGAAGGGATGCCAATTATTCCGATTTAAAGGCTAATCAAGCCTATATCGGGGATCATGAAAACATCGGGTTATCTCAACAAGAATATAGGAATGCCAAAAAAAGACTTTCAAAATATGATCTCGTATCTTTTATCTCAACTAATAAAGGAACGATTGCCACTTTAATATCATCGCAAGTGTTTGATATCAACGCCGAGACAGATATAAAAGAACAACCCAATTTCTCTATGGAAAACCTAATAAAGAAACAATCAAAGAACACTCTAAAAACAGTCAAAGAACATCTAACAAGAAAAGAAGAATGTAAAAATGAAAAAAATCCTCCTCTTCCTGCTCAATCATGCGATAGTCCTGAAGATTTAGAAAAATGGAAGAAGATGCTGATTTCTTCTGGATGGACAGAGAACGAAGTTAACGAAGCCTGGGAGAAATATCTTGCACAGCCATCAGGAAGCATTAAAAACGTCCGAAAATGGCTAAAGACCGTTTTGCAATCGATTCGAGACGAGGCGGTAAAAAAAGCGCAATTACAAGAGGTTACTGAAAAGAAGGCTCGAGAGGTTACTGATGAAAAGAAAAGAGCCGATTTGCAAGCCAAAGAGAAGAAAACGCAAGAAAATCAGAGAATACTTAAGAATAAGGAATTTATGACTGCAGTAGAAAAATCCGGCATAGGGCAAGATCGATATATAATCGGAGAAAAATGTGTAAAACTTATTGGAGGAAAGTGGGAACCATATGGATTTAATACAGGTTTTTTGGACACGGATTTTATGAAATTAATCAGTGAGCACTTAAACTTAGAGGGAGAAATGACAATATGACGACTTTAAAACAAATCGAAGCGAATCACCATAATGCATCATTGTCAACTGGCCCCAAAACTACGCAGGGTAAGGCGGTTGTCCGAGGAAACGCATTAAAGCATGGCTTCTTTAGCAAGAATCTTCTTCTCGATGAGGAGTCTGAAGGAGATTTCAAAGCACTTAAGCAGGCATTTTGTGAACATTTTCAACCGCAAGGAGTTTTAGAAACGCTCTTTTGGGAACGTGCGCTAGTGGCAACTTGGAGGCTGGGTAGAATCACAGGAATGGAATCCATGGTAATGAATCATATGCAAGAAGAATCGATCAGTGCTTTCGAACTCATCGAAGGAAGAAATAAACACAATGAGTTGACTTTGCTCTCGCGCTATGAAACAGCCCTGGAAAAAATCCTATTTAAATCACTTGCTGAACTGAGAAATTTACAAAACACACGGCTCAATCATCCAAGAGAGATAGAGATTGGCCAGGGCATATGAAATTAGAACAAATATTTTAAAGCACTTAGGAATCGCCTCAATAGACATGTCGGGTGACATGTCTATTGAGGCACTACACAAATGGTTTTTCAAATATTTGTTCTAGTTTCATGTGCCCTGGAGATTGGCTTTGTTTCGCAAAATTTATCCGAAAAAGAGATATAATCCTTCGCACGCAAAATGTCACAAAGATGTAATTATGAAAGCGCTATTGTTGGCCAGGGTTTCAAGCCGAGAACAAGAAGAGGGTCAGTCTATTCCGGCTCAGGAGCGTAGATTGAGGGAGTATGCGGAAAGGAAGGGACTGGTCGTCGATGAAGTGTTTAAGATCACCGAATCTTCGACAAAGGATACACGCAAACAATTTGAAAAAGTCCTTGATCGCATCCGCAAATCTCGAGAAATACTCGCTCTAGTTGCAGATACCATTGATCGCGTACAACGCAGTTTTAAGGAGTCCGTGGTTCTTGAAGATTTGCGTAAAGAAGGCAAGGTCGAGATCCATTTCATGCGTGAAGGTTTAGTACTCAACCTTAAATCAAATAGCGCGGATATTTTGCGTTGGGATATGGGAGTGATGTTTGCTCGTAGTTATGTGCTCCAACTCAGTGATAATATTAAACGCAGTAAAGAACAGGCGGCAAGAAAGGGAGTGTGGATGGGATTGGCTCCCATAGGATATATGCATGGAGTCAATGAGAATGGTCAGAAGATGATCATTCTTGATCCTGATCGTGCTCCATTCATTCAAAAATTATTCGAAATGTATGCCACGGGTAATCATTCACTGCAGACTTTGAAAAAAACAATAACCCAAATTGGGCTGCGAACAAGAAAGGGAGAGCCACTTGCTATATCGCAGATCAATAAGATTTTGAAGAAACCGTTCTATTGTGGGCTGATGGATACTAAGTATGGCGTAGTTGAACATGCTTATGAGACTTTGATCTCGAAGGCTCTCTTTCAACAGGTCCAAGACGTGATCAATGGTTTTCATAAAATCCCTCATAAAACAGCCATCAAGCCCTTCGTCTTCAAGGGACTCATCACATGTGCGCATTGCGGTTGTGTGGTGACTCCTGAGATTCATAAAAGGCGATATGTGTATTACAGTTGCACAAATGCCAAAAAGATTTGTAAGAGGATCTATGTCAAGGAAGAGAAATTAGTAGGGATTTTGTCAGCGTATTTTGATCAAATTGCCTTAAGTCAAGAGCAAATAGAGGCTATTATCAAATACTTGAAAGAGATTCATGAAACAGAAACGCAATTCTATACAGAAAGTCTTTCTTCTCTTCAGAAAGAACGAGACAAAATCCAAAAGAGGCTTGGCCAGATCTACGATGACAAGCTTGATGGGTTGATCGATGAAAAGCTGTACTTAGAAAAGGTACGTGAATATAAGACGCGCCAGCTTGAAATTGCTGAGGAAATGAAGAATCATGAAAAG
>DASXPV010000012.1:0-6103 GCA_036493355.1 Rhabdochlamydiaceae bacterium | reverse complement strand
GGTGGAAAATGCATTTTTACATTTGAAGCGCTGGAGAGGAATAGCGACACGTTATGCAAAGAATGCAGCCTCATTCTTGGCTGCAGTCCACATCAGGTGTATTGCTATATGGGCGGAGATCTTGTGACGACACTATCTAGTCATTTAGTTGAGGTTATTAAAAAATTGTACTTTTAGTAAACTTGTCCATATGTATGAATACTGAAGGCCCTTCCTGCGAAAAAGTCACCTCTGCAACAAAAGACGAGCTGATTTACTGTTTAAAGAACAGCGAAGAGTATGCCCTGTTTCTATTAAGCAATCTGGAAACTTATGGCCTTGAGCTATCCGATGCTCTTTATTCGGGCACTTTCAAGGTGGTGCGCGAAGGGGGCCAGTTCGCTGCTGCCTTTTGTTTAACGAAAAAGGGCACTTTGCTGGTGCACTCAGACAAGAAAGGTGTCAAGATCTATGATGCCATTATCCAAAGCTGCTTGGAGGAAAAGATACCCATTTCGGGCGCCCTGGGAAAGTGGAGCTTTGCTTGGGCTCTCTGGAATGCGCTCAAGCAAAAGGGCCTGATCCAAAAAGAGACGTTTATCGAAAAGGAAGTTCTCTATACGCTCGATCTGAAAAATAACAGTTATTTGCCAGATCCCGATGTGCGTCTCATGCAAGCGCGCGATTTCGAAATGTGGGTTAAGTTAAGAGAAGCCTATGTGCAAGAGATGGGCTTCCCAGCGATTAGTTGGGAAGAGATGCGCGAAGAATTTATGATAAAAGTAGCTCAGAAGATCAGCTGGGGACTTTTCATAGGGGATCAGCTCGTGGCTATTGCTGATTTAAATGCCCATTTTGCCGATTTGGGGCAATTGGGAGGCGTGTATACGGTTCGGGAATTTCGTAAACAAGGATTTTCCACGCGACTCGTTAGACATCTCGTTTGCGATTGCAAAGCCCTGCATCGCATGCGAAAACTCATCATTTTCACAGGGGAAAACAATCTCGAGGCTCGCAGGGTCTATGAGTCTATGGGCATTATTCCGTATGGAGAATATGCCCTTTTATTTGGAGTGCCACAATGAAATTTAAAAATAGGATGCTCAACAAGGAAGTCCTTCATGGCATGATTGTGACACTGGGCCAATCCGGCGTTGCTGAAGCGCTTTCGGCATGCGGGTTTGACTGGCTGTGGATCGACATGGAACATGCTCCTTTGAGCCTGATGAATGTACAGCATATGATCCAAGCAAAAAGCCCAGAGTGCGCTGCTTTAGTGCGCATTCCCGCAAACACAGAGGAATGGATCAAACAGGTTCTTGACCTTGGCGCGGAGGGCATCATCGTGCCTCACGTCAATACAAAAGCTCAGGCGCAACGTGCGGTCGACGCCTCCTATTATCCACCCGTCGGCACTCGCAGCCTAGGCCTAACGCGCGCAAGTCTCTATGGAATCGATGTCGATTATAAACGAGAAGCAAACGCAAAGCGGTTGCTATTTGTCCAGATTGAACACAAAGAGGGCGTGGAAAACATCGAAGAGATTGTGCAGATGCCTGGCCTGGATGGGGTCCTTATCGGGCCTTACGATCTTTCAGGAAGCTACGGAAAATTAGGGTTTATCGAAGATCCCGAGATTTTAGAAGCCATTGCCATCGTGCTGGATGCGTGCAAGCGCTTTCAAAAGCCTGCTGGTATATTTGCAAAACAGGCTAATGATGCCTCAAGGTACTTAAAACAGGGATTTCAACTCATAGCTACAGGGATTGATATGCATTATCTTTGGCATGCCGCAAAGCAAACCCTCGACTCGGTGAGAAGCGAATCCCCTGCACTTTGCTTACAACAATGAATTAATTGTCTCAAAGCACTTTGCGAATATGTCTACCTGCGCAGGGTCCAACCCCAAGGTCAGGCGAATGGTCGTGCACTCTTCCCCAAAGATCATGGTTACGTTCGGATGGTAAAAGCCCAAGCTGGGGCGATTGAAGATCGGTTGTTTCCCCTTCATCGATTCCAAGAAGAAGAGGGGGAGCACTAGAGCCGCTGCTTTAAACTGTTGCAAGGGGCCGGCAACCTTGATATCGATAAATGCCGGGTCGGCTTCGGCTACTATCGGCACGATCCTATAGCGGCCCGTTTTTTGTTCAAGCTCTTTGGGGACTTTGTCAAGGAGGGATCGCGTGTTGGCGAAAATCTGTTTTTTGTACCGCTCCAACTGGGGTGCGATATGGCGATAGGCAAGGCAAAACCAATTGAAGCTCAACCGATCGCATTGCAAAGCGGGATCGGTTAAAAGAAAATCAAAAGCGGGTTTGCCATTGCGGATTAAAAAAAAGGGAGAGCCAATGTAATTGTCCATTCCCAAAAGGTCAAATTTATTGGCGCTGCGAAAAACGATGACAGTAAGCATTCCTTCCAGGATTTCCTTGGAAAAGGCGTTTAGAATTTTTGTGATTTTAGGCGATGCAATAAAATCGAGGCTGCAGTCCAATGCAAGGGTTAAAGGAGCGCCGCTTCTGGAATTTAAGCACTGGCGCGTCATGCTTTCGATTTCTTCCAACCTGTACTCCTCATGCTCAAGATCTACGCGAAGGGCAGGGTTGCACTGCGCAAGCAAGAGATTCGCGCGTTGGAGATCCTGCTCAGTAGCATTGTCAGCCAGTACGGAAGAATGGGCCAATTTCCTCAATGCTTTTGCGCATTCGTAATAGCTATTTTCGCCATAGATGGCATGTACACTTCCCGCTTCTTTCTCCACTGCTTTGACAATTGCTGATAAGCTGGTCATCGCCGCGCTATGAATCCCAAAAGAAACTAGCGGCTCTAAAGGAGCTGGAAGGGCAAGAAGATCGCGGCAAATCGCAGGAAAATCCCCAAAAGTAAAAGGCGTCAAGACTTCCAGAAGCGCTGTAAGATCGGCGTGAACTGGCTCAAGCTGCCTGGCGATCTCGAAGAGCGGCTTGTCGAGATTTTCAGAAAGCAGCTGCAGCTGTTTTTTGATTTTGACCATGCTGAGCCAAGTGACAACCGATTTTGTGGGCGAATCGAGGACCTGCTGCCATTTTTGCTCAGGAAGATCAGAAATGAGCCCTTTGAGGGCTTGAAGAGTCCCATCTAGTAGGATTTTTTTGGGCTTAATGACCTGCGCGCACTTTGCTTCAAACTCATCGAGAATGCAGAGAAACTCCTCTCGATCGGGAACCTTGATCGAAGAGGCTGTCTTGCAGATTAAATCCTGCTGGGCGCCTCCTCGATCCAGCTCAATCCTGTTAGCAACTAAACCCAGCATCGAAATGCAATCCAAGAGAAAATCATGCTGCTTGGCAGCCGCATCAGAAGATTGGCCGGTCAGAGGAAGAATTCTAACACCTCCAATCCCCTCTTCTCGCACTCTTTCTATACAGATAATCTCATTTACATCTAAACCTTCAGCAAAACAAGAATGGGAAAAGTCTTTTTCCCATTCAGAGCGGGCATTGGCATCCAAAGTCAAAAAATCCGTGACATCGACAATAGACTTAGTTCCCAACTTTTTTACTACGGTATCTGGGGATTGATTCTGTGCAAAGGAACAATACTCGGGAAGAAAGCCTCCGATATCAAATGGCCGCGTCAAAATCAAAGGAAGAGCTTTAGCAAATTTACGCGTCCAGTCCTCCACGCGTTTTTTGTAGACTGCGTTCATATGCTGGGAAGGAAGCCTTGCATACGCGTGATTGGACATGGGATTGGCTTGAACATCGAGTCCAAAGCAGGGATATACCCAATCGAGACCGATCCGGGAAATTCCCGCCATTTTTGCCAGCCATCGGTTTTGCAAAAAATGCAAAAGTTCCTTGTCTTCTTGCGAGTAAACTGGTACTTGCGTCAGCAGCCCTTGATTTTGCTGCCAACTCCTCTGCCAATTACATTTATCGCATGGACCTCCGAAAGCGAGCTTGGCCCCCTGCGAACAGAGATCGCTAAAAAGCAAATATTCGTTTCCCGAAAGGACTTTTTGTGGCAGCAGAGAGTCTAGACCCCAACTGAGCCGTGTCAAAAAGGATAGTGTTTCCAAAAATGACCCTGTGCCAAAATAGACTACGCCCCTGGAAACTGCCTCTCCAAGATGCACCGGCAGCAGCAGTTTTCCACAAACAAGAGTACAGAGAAGCAATAAGGAAAGCAGAATAGTTTTCATATTTTTCGCATAATACAAAGTGAAATTCTGTGCGAGAAAATTCCTATTTCATGTTAAAAAAAGATGGTTATTGCACAAAGTTTAACCAGGGGTCAACTATGTCAGGGTCTCCCATGCCACCAGTTGCTTGGGAAAGTTATAAAGACATGTCAAAAAACTCTACAATCCATTCTGTCAGTGCGATTTCATTAGAGTCTCCCTCACAAACCGCAAATAAGGCACAGCTAGTATGCATGAGCGTGCTCCTCTTAATTGTTTGTTCGTTTGTCGGCGGAATGACTATAGGGAGAAAATATCTTTGCTCTTCGCCTTAAAAATGCAAGCCGTTTTTCTAGATACTAAAACTCTTGGGCGTGGGGTTGATCTCGACTCTTTAAAGGCACTTCCCCTGCAGTGGACGTTTTTCGATGAGACCAAGCCGCAAGAGACTGCGCATAGAATCGCTGGTGCTCAAATTGTTGTCACAAATAAAGTGATGTTGACTAAAGAGATCCTTGAAAAATCTCCCGATTTAAAGCTTGTGTGCATAGCGGCAACTGGATACAACAATGTGGATATACCAGCTGCCAAAGCCAGAGGTATACTCATATGCAATGTTCCCGACTACAGCACTGCAAGCGTTGTACAGCTGACCATTGCCTTTATTTTTGCGCTCATGACTAATCTTTATTCCTATGTCCAAGCGACAAAAATAGGAGAGTGGCAAAAGAGTTCCCAATTTTGCCTTCTCGATTATCCCATTACCGAACTGGAAGGGAAAAAACTGGGCGTTATTGGCTATGGAAACCTCGGCAAACGCGTCGCTCATCTCATGCAGCAAATGGGCATGCAGATCCTGATCGCCCAAGGCAGATCGGAAGCTCCAGGAAGATTGCCCTTGCAGGAAGTGTTAGCCCACTCCGATGTCATCACCATTCACACTCCCTTAACCAAAGAAACGCATAATCTCATTCAAAGAAAAGAGTTCCTGCTAATGAAACGTTCGAGTGTCTTGATCAACACAGCAAGAGGCGGCATTGTGAATGAAAAAGATCTTGCAGATGCGCTTAGAGAAGGTCTGATCGCAGGCGCGGCAGTGGATGTGCTGAGCAAAGAGCCGCCTGATGCTGACCAGCCTCTGCTTCAGAAAGACATTCCCCATCTTCTTTTGACACCGCATGTGGGCTGGGGAAGCCTTGAGTCGAGAAAACGGCTTTTGGAAGTGATTCAAAGCAATATTCACTCTTTCTTGCAGGGCAATCCTGTTAATCTAATCAACTAGTGCTTTTTTCCTCAGGAGGTTTGCTAAATCGTATAGTCCAAATTCCCCCAGCACAGACAAAAAGAATCCCCACCCAAGCAAAAACATCTGGAATTTTTCCCAGAAAATCCATTCGATAAAACCTGAATAAACGACAGCCATATAGCAAAAGGGGCCCAGCTGAGAAGGTTTAGCGTGATGGAAAGCCTTCATAAAGAACCACTGGCCAACCGCTGATAAAAGACCGATGGCAAGACTTGAAACCATGCTGCTTTACTTAACGGTTCCCAAGACATTTAAAGAGGTGCGCTGTACTGCCAAAAAAAGAAAAGCAAATGCAAACAAGCCTCCAAGAGACCTTACTGCGATTAGCCTTATTCGTTTCGTCTTCAACGTATGCTTTCCATGCAGAAATACCCAAGGAACAATCGTTAGCCAACTGATAAAGTTCTGAAAGAAAATGACAGTGGAAAGGGAAACAGATTCCGTTGCAATGCGGGACAACGTAGCCATCAAAGTAAAAGATAACCAAGCGAGCAGAATGAAGATGATTCCCCATTTTAACTCACCTTACGCAAAAGACCCCAAGATCAGAACCATCCATGATTGGCTCTCCATCTTCCTAGCTCTATGAATGCCGCTCGGTTTGCTTTCATCAGCAACATATACTTCATTCCAAAGTGGGTTAAAGAAGTTTTGGT
>DASXPV010000011.1:0-8921 GCA_036493355.1 Rhabdochlamydiaceae bacterium | reverse complement strand
AAATCTCCCGCGTCGGCTTTGCAGAAAATTTTTCGTCTTCGCTCGCGCCTTGTACTCGTACAATGGTCGCTCGCTCCAGACAAAAAATTTTCGCAGCCTCCTTGCATATTTTTCTCAATCTTGTTTTAAATCACTATACCTGTCTCACGTACGCGTCTGCGCTTTCCGGCAAAAAGTTTTTTATTGTTTTAGCCAGGTAAGAGAGGATAGGGGGCAAGTTGGGTTATTATTTGAGTTTGTAGGGCAAGGTTTTGAAAAGAATCGGAAGAGGTAGGATTCGAACCCACGGTCCATTTCTGGACTGCTGTTTTCAAGACAGCCGCGATAGGCCACTCTGCCACTCTTCCAATTGTGCGAAAAATTATAATCGATTTGCAATAATTTTCAATCTTAAAAAAATTGCGAGAGAAAGAAGTGATCGTTTTCTGTGAATTGTCGGATATCTTTGATGCCATAGCGCAGCATTGCCATTCTCTCAATGCCAAATCCCCAAGCATAGCCAGAATAGATTTGCGGATCGATCCCGCCATTTTTTAAAACGTTGGGATGTACCATGCCTGCGCCGACTACTTCTAACCATCCCGTGTATTTGCATAGGCGACAGCCTTTGGCATTGCAGGAGGTGCAGCTGATATCGACTTCCAGACCTGGTTCGACGAAAGGGAAATAACTGGGTCGAAATCGCGTTTGAATGGACCTTTTGAACAGAGCATTGTAAAATATATGCATTGTGGAGAGAAGATCGGCAAACGTCACTCCTTTATCAATATATAATCCCTCGACCTGATGGAAAAAGACATGCGATCTGCTGCTGATTGTCTCATTGCGAAAGCACTTTCCGGGAACGATGATGCGAATGGGGGGCTTGTGTTTCTCCATCACGCGCAGCTGAGTGCTGGACGTGTGAGTGCGCAAGAGATACTCCGGAGAGAGGTAAAAGGTGTCCTGCATGTCGCGAGCGGGATGATCGGGCGGGAAATTCAGGCCTTCAAAATTGTAGTAATCGCTATCGATATTCGGGCCTTCTTGAACGGAAAAGCCCATGGAAGTAAAGATTGCGATGATTTCATCGAGCACTTGATTGATGGGATGCTTGCGGCCGAGGTGGCGCTTTCTACCTGGCAATGTGATGTCTATTTTTTCCGCAGAGAGCTGCTCTGCCCTCTCCAATTGCGAATAGCCATGCAGGGCGTCGTTGCAGAGCTTTTCGATGTATTCCTTAAGCTCATTAATCTCTTTTCCCCATTGCGGGCGCTTTTCGGAGGGAGCTTCGCGCAAATGGAGCATCAGCTCCTGCACAGGACCCTTTTTACCGAGGTATTTGACTTTAATCTGCTCGACATCTTTACCCACGCTGACCTGTTTGAGTTCGGCATGGAATTTATCGCGTAAAGAGGCCACTTTGTCTTGCATAAAATCAACCTGTGAAAAGCAAGAGAGAAATAGCAAATTCTCTCTTGCTGGGAAACTTAAGCTAGCGCTTCTTTAGCGGTGCCGGCGACCGTGGCAAAACCATTAGGGTCCCGGATGGCCATATCGGATAGCATTTTGCGGTTCAACGTACACTTGGCTTTCTTTAGGCCGTCGATCAATTTGCTATAAGACAGACCGTTGATTTTCGCTCCAACGCCAATGCGGACAATCCATAGCTTGCGGAAGTCGCGCTTTTTTACTTTGCGGTGACGGTAATTGAATGCCAAGGCTGATAGCACAGCATCTGCCGATAAGCGCAGGTGGTTTTTGCGGTCTCCGACAAAACCTTTTGCGCGTTTGAGCAAGCGCTTGCGCTTGCGATGTGCAGCCACAGCATTTGTGACTCTAACCATGATAATTCTCCAGTATTATACTCCCATCAAGCGGCTATACATTTTGACTTGTCCTTTGAAGACGAGCTGCTGTTTTTTTAGATGACGTTTCCGCTTGGAGGATTTCTTTGTTAAAATATGACGTCTGCCAGGACGGTTACGTACTAATTTACCTGTTCCTGTCACTTTAAATCTTGCACTCACTGCTTTGCGAGTTTTCATTTTTGGCACGTTGTTTTTCTCCTACACATTTTGCGCCTTTTTCTTTCCGCCGGGAGCTAGCACAATGGTCAGATTGCGGCCGAACAATTTGGCTGTCGCCTCGGGCGTGGCTATATCGGCAAGATCGTCGCAAATACGGAGAATTACTTTTTCTCCGTATTCGGGATGAGCCATTTCCCTGCCCCGAAAGACGCATGTTAATTTTACTTTATTGCCTTTAACGATGAATTCGCGCGCATGTTTAATTTTGGTCGTCAGATCGTGCTCGCTGGTGTTGGGCTTAATCTTAATTTCTTTGACTTTGATCTGGTGCTGCGTTTTCTTCTGCTCTTTTTCCTTTTTTGTCTGTTGGTAGCGAAACTTTCCGTAATCGATAATTTTACATACGGGAGGATCAGCTGCAGGGGAGATCTCCACTAGATCTAATCCTGCCGCTTCTGATTTGGCCAACGCCTCTGCAAGGGTTAGCACTCCCACTTGAGAACCATCACTGTCGATGACGCGCACATTTTGCGCGCGGATCTCTCTATTGATTTTTAGATTCAGAATTCACTCCGTATTATAAGTGTTTCGTTCTCTACTTTACCATAGCGCTCTAGCATTAGAGCGATCAATCTTTCCATAGAGCCGAATGCGCTGCATATAAGAACCCCCTGCTTTTCCTGGACGGGAACAGCTAAGAAGGGTCCTGTCCATAAGCGCCCTAGCGCGTCCGGCAGTTTTATTTCGATTGCTATCTCATCTTTCGCGTTGGTTTTTTCTACGACAAAACTCAAACCCGCTTTTTCTAAAGCCGAATGAAATGTGCGTAATATATTTCCCCTTTTCGCTCCTCGTGCTGTAAAATAGCTCAACACGACTTGAAACTCAAAGCCTAGGATTTTAGGTATTTCTAAAATGAAATGCAAGGAGGAAATACATGCCTGTGTAAAATTTTCCTCGGAAAAAAAGTGGGTCAGACGATCTGTAAAACCTTCCCGCGCATTCAGGAGCCCATCGTCGCCATCTCCTTCTTGCCCGCTTTGGCAAAAGCGCAGGATTTCTGCGAGCTTTCTCGCTTTTGTCTGGTCGAAGCAGCGTCTGTGGCACTCCACTAGATCTAGATGACCGCTTAGAGCGGCGATAGGCGAAGAAATGCGCTTAAAATTATATTTAATTAACATTTCCTGCCAGCGGTCGATGAGCTGCTGCTTGATGGACTCCGCTTTAGGCAGCCATATCCATAAACCTTTTTTTACCGGAGTAAATAGATCTTGTGCAATGGCTAGGGGGATATGATGCTTCTGCAAGGGGGGCGTTGTCTGCTTGAGAAAGGCCCTAAGGCTCCTTTTCTCCGCCGCCAAGGCTCCCACGATGCGCACGGATTTTCCGAGAGGGACGGCTTCAGGGGAAAGCGATGCGCAATCAAAGAGTTTGAAGTGGGGCGCAAAGGGCCAAGAGAGCGCGAGGGGGTGAGGGCAGTAATCGAGAAATTCCCCAATGGCGCAAATGGACACCAAGCCTTTTGCTTGCCCGATAAGCCTTTGTGCAATAGAGTTTTGCCCGCGAGTAGAAAACAGAGAAGCGGCATTGGAAGAGAGCATTTCGCGTAAACAGAGAGGATTGCCTCTTTTGATGAGGTGCTGCATACGCTCTTCGATCGCGATCAAAGAATCCTTAACAAAGGGCTGGGGAAAATGAAAATCATAGTAAAAAAACCGAGATGTACCCTGCCCTCCCAGCAATTGGGTTTTGGGAAAAAGGTCCAGAACTGCGGCAGCTAAGAATTGGGCTGCGGTTTGATGTGTAGTGATTTCGATACTCATGAAAATGGTGGGATATAGCTGACTCGAACAGCTGACCTCCACGATGTCAACGTGGCGCTCTAACCAACTGAGCTAATACCCCTTAAAACAAGGAGGCTCAATGATAAACCAAGAGGGGATTCAAAGCAAGAATTACAAATGCTATGGAAATTTTTTAATCCTTCCAGTAAGGATGATCGGCGACTTTGACAAAGGCTTTCGCCGCTTTATCCCAGAGCATAGAGGGTTCTAGATTCTCTCCATATTTGGATTGCAGGAAAGCGACGGCGTCTTGAGGCGCCCAGACGAGAAGCCCATCAAATTCCGCGCGTTTGAGGGGGAACATCTGTTCGAATTTTAAGGGCTTGGTGCACTTGCGCTCGCCCTTTTTCCAACTATCAGGGAAAGGGCTGTCTTCGTAGGAATAGAAGTAGGAAATCGTATTCCCCGCATCGTCAAATTTGTAATGGTAAATATCGATGAGGTTTTTTGTTTCCTTGATGTAGAGTTTGAGGAAAGTTCCCGGCTTGCTGTAGCTGGACCAATCCTGTATCTGGTATTTTTCGGAATCCAAGGTGGACAGCAGGCGTTTGACATTGTCGTGATCATCTTGGAAGATGGCTAAATCGATATCGATGTCCCAGGGAATAATTCCGCCATAGCGATAAGCGCCAAGGCATGTTCCGCAATCTACCCAATAGAGTATGCGATGTGCGTCCAATAGGGTGATGATCTCTTTAAACGCTTCGAGTTCGATTTTTTGTTTTTTCGTCAAACGAGCAGGCCGCTTGTGCCCTTGGCAGGGAATAAAGGCCTCGCTGTGAAAGGCCTTAATGCCCATTTGGCGGTATTTTTCCCAATGAGAGATGACCTTTGGCGAGTGCAGAAGCGTTTTCACCGCGTTGTGATGCTTGCGGGTTTGCGGAAAGAGATAAGCCAAGCCCTTGAAAGTGACGCCAATCGGCTCTGCTACAGGAAAGGCGAGGAGGGATAAAAACAATTTGGCAAAATAGCCCGTATCGTAATCAAAGGACTGCACAATCTGCAAAGGTGCGTCGCCTCTGCTATGAGAAACTGTTTTTCCCGCAAACAGAAATTGGGAAGGGGAAAAAAAGAAATCGCCGATCGATTCCAAAAGGCCCGCTTCAGGAAAGCGAAAATTTAAGAAAATATTTTCCCTAATAGAATGGTAGGAGATGAGGACCGGTCCCCCCAGAGGTTTCATCACATCCATGAGGAAATCGAAAGGGACTGTAAACGCTTCCTCTTCTTCGGAATAGCAAGGCGAAGAAAAGAAGAGAATCAAGAGCAAAAGCCTCTTATACACAGCAACTCCTTTCAAATTTCTGTGTTTATTATATTTGAACAAATAAATAAATATTTTTTCAGTGTAAAAATTATTTTAGTTGAATTTGTTATTATTTAGCGAAAATGGTATACTCTCTCGAACTTTTCTAGGAAAATATGAGGAGACATGCTATTTAAAAATTATATTTTTAAAGAGTCTTTCAAAGGGTTGCGCTTGTTTGCTCGCATCACGGATTACTGTCTTTTTTACGCTTGCCTTGCCTTTTCCATTTCCTGTCTTCCTTACTTCTTAGGAGTTTATTTTTACTTAGGTTTGATCTGTTCGGTTCCTTTTTTGTGGATACCATTCGAAGCGCTGCTGCTCAAGCGTTACGGGACAACTCCGGGTAAGTCTTTATTTGGCATCCGCGTGCACACGGAGATCGGGGGCAACCTCTCTTTCATCGATGCCTTAAGGCGTGCAGCCTTTATCCATCCGCGTCCGGGGTATATCACCCAGGTGCGCTTAAAAAGAGCGCGCAAATGCCTCTCTTATGTTCTCGCGGCTTTGTGTATTGCCGTCGCTCTTTTTGGCAAGCCCTTGACTTATTACACGATTGGCTTAGACCCTAAGCACTCTCGCAACGATTGGACGCAATACTATTCGCTGACGCGTGGGTTTAGTGTGAGTTTTCCCAATGAGCCTCAGGAGGAATCCAAGCAGTTGGAAATTCCTGATGCGGGCAAAGTACTTAATTATGAAGAGATTTCTACCCAGCATACAAAAGATGTCTTGTACTCGGTCAGCTACATGGAGCTTCCCAGCAAATGGCGCTGGGCTGGCTCGAATACTTTGCTAAAAGGGGCTTTAGATCTCTTGGTGAAGTATTCTCCCGAACAACTGGAAGTTTTGGACAGGGAGATCATCTTGTATCAGAATCACAGGGCTTTGGATTTTCATCTCAAGCAAAACGACAACGAGGTGAAGGGGCGCTTTATCCTGGTAGACAATACGCTTTATAAGCTGACTGTGGTTTATCCCGCTTCGCTGCACGAGGAGATTCAGGAGGGGCATCCTTTCCTAGATTCTTTCGATTTGCATCCCAAAGGGGTTAATGCAAATCTTTGATCCAAAAGCTGAGCTGCTTTTCTTCGGGCAGTTGCTTATTGATGCTTTGCCAGGGAACGCGGCAGTGCATATCGGGGTGGTGGATATATCCGCGCTTTCTCCAAAAGTCATCTAGAGGCAGATAGTCATCGGGCCGATCTGGATCCGATTCAGACATCTGCGGCGCACAAAAACAGATGTGCGCATATTTCTTATAATGCAAAACGTGCGCTTCCCTAACGTCAAAAAAGTGGTGCCCAATGCCCCTTCCGCGATAGGGCTTTAGCAAAAGGGAAGCGCTGAAAAAATAATAGTCCTGAATGGTTGTTTGCCGCGCATGAAAGGGTTGGAGGATTCGCGCAGGTTCCGCGATCAAGGGCACGCCAATTGAGGCTCCAACGAGCGTTGTGTTGTCGAAGATGAGCACGGCTATAGATTCTTTATATGTTGCCACATTTTTAATATACTCGGCTTGCTGCGCTATATTGGCATCGAGTAGATAGGGATATTCTTTAAAGATCTGCACAAGAAGTTTGGCAATGCTGTGCAGATAGTTCTTAATAGAGGATCCGGTGAAGGATCGCACATGGATATCCGTCAAGAGTAACATGACATACCTTCGCAAAAACAAGAAAATGTCACTTATGCTTAAAATCAAAAAAAAATGAAAGAGGGAAAAAAGAAGGATATTGGAAAATTCATTTTGTTAACTGTTGGGTTTCTCTACAATGGAGCCCACTTTATGGAATGCAAATGTCCCTCTTGCACATCAACCCTCATCAAGAAAAATGGTCACATTCACAACGATAAGCAGAACTATCGCTGCCTCAAATGTAGTAGGCAGTTCGTTTTGGAGCCTACTCAGAAAATCATCGATGAAAAAACAAAGAATCTCATCAAACGAGTCTTGTTAGAGAGGATCTTCCTTGAAGGGATATGTAGGGCTTTTGAGGTGAGTATGCCCTGGCTATTAGAATTTATTGATGATTTCATCAAAGAACTCCCTGAAAATCTAAACGCTGAAGTGGTTGTAGAAGATGATGAGATTGAAGTAGTTGTTCTTGAGGCTGACGAACTGTGGAGCTATGTAGGCTCGAAGGAAAACCCTCAGTGGCTATGGCTTGTCATGCACTCTAAAACATGACAAATAGTCGCAATGCAGGTGGAACCACGCAACAAACAAACAGCTGAAAAACTGTTCTATAAACTGCCCGAACCCTTAAAAAAAAGCCCAATGTTATACTGACTACTTCTCTGTGTACTACGAAACAATCCCATATGGGCATCATCGACCAGTTGGAAAAGAATCGGGTAAGACTTCTTACATTGAAAGATTTAACTGTACGCTTAGACAGCGCTGCTCAAGGCTTGTGAGAAAAACGCTTTCATTTTCTAAGAAACTGTTCAATCATGTCGGTATGATCATCTACTTCATATGTGACTACAACCTACACCTGCGAGCATTACATATTTAGGACTACCCAAACTTTATACACAAATGAATTCAAAAGTTGTAACGATTTGAAATTAGAAGATTATAATTGCCAGGGATTAACTACAAAGTTCACACCAGACTCATCAAAAAATTCTTCATCAGATTGCTGGAACGGATTATTGTTCAGGTCACATTTTTCTAATGCGCCAAGGTTGTCTATTGCTAAGGGATAGTGCTGAAGCTGATTATATCCAAGGTACAACCATTGTAATGCGCCAAGGTTGCCTATCTCCAGGGGGAGTTGCTCGAGCTGATTATGATCAAGGTTCAACCATTGTAATGCGCCAAGGTTGCCTATCTCCGAGGGGAGTTGCTCGAGCTGATTATACCCAAGGTACAACCGTTGTAATGCGCCAAGGTTGCCTATCTCCGGGGGGAGTTGCTCAAGCCGATTATGAACAAGGTACAACCTCTGTAGTGCGCCAAGGTTGCCTATCTCCGGGGGGAGTTGCTCAAGCTGATTATAATGAAGGTACAACTCTTGTAGTGCGCCAAGGTTGCCTATCTCCGGGGGGAGTTGCTCGAGCTGATTATGATCAAGGTACAATATCTGTAGTGCGCCAAGGTTGCCTATCTCCGGGGGGAGTTGCTCAAGCTGATTATACACAAGGCACAACCGTTGTAGTGCGCCAAGGTTGCCTATCTCCGGGGGGAGTTGCTCGAGCTGATTATGATCAAGGTCTAATATCTGTAGTGCGCCAAGGTTGCCTATCTCCGAGGGGAGTTGCTCGAGCTGATTATACCCAAGGTACAACCGTTGTAATGCGCCAAGGTTGCCTATCTCCGGGGGAAGTTGCTCGAGCCGATTATGATCAAGGTACAATATCTGTAGTGCGCCAAGGTTGCCTATCTCTGGGGGGAGTTGCTCAAGCTGATTATACTCAAGGTACAACTCTTGTAATGCGCCAAGGTTGCCTATCTCCGGGGGGAGTTGCTCAAGCTGATTATACCCAAGGTACAACTCTTGTAATGCGCCAAGGTTGCCTATCTCTGGGAGAAGTTGCTGGAGCTGATTATGCTCAAGGCTCAAAACAGTTAAATTAACAAGGAGGCCGATTTCTGATGGCAGCATGGAAAGGCCCGAGTTGCTTAAATCAAGTGCGGTGATAGACAGTAGAGCGTTTGGGTTCTTTTGCATCCATGTGCGCATTAATTGCGCATAGCCCTTATCATATTCGCCAGGCGTTTGGTTCGAAAGTTGATCAAGGTTAGGGCGCTCG